>CAZLZY010000005.1:0-26867 GCA_964564075.1 uncultured Spirochaetales bacterium | reverse complement strand
ATTTCCAGATGAGTGCCACAGCTACCCAAGATGATATGACGGGGAGGTAGAATAGGATCTTATAGAACTTCTTGCCAATGAAATCTTTGTTTAGGACTAAGGCTTCAGACATAGCGGTGATAAGTACGAGAGGAATATAGAGCACCATATAATAGAGGACATGGCTAAATTGTGATATGAGATCCTGAGTCGAGAAGAGCCTCTTGAAATTATCTATTCCCACGAACTTGATCGCATCAAATCCTTTCAGTGGATCATATTTGACAAAACACATGACGGCTGAAACGAGGATAGGGAAAAGAAAGAACACGATCAGAGTTACAGTCGCAGGTAACAGAAAGAAGATCACTGCCTGCCTAGTCTGCTTCTTACTTCCAGTATACATCTTATCTAACCTCCCACGATTCACTTCTTGAGAAGAACTCTCGAACCGCTAGAGCTGCGACACCTCGAACCCATAGATCATTCGATGGTTCCATCACGATGATCTCAACCTCTTGAGCAAGATTATAGACAGCATTCTCATCGAATACTGATCTCATCGAAGGAAGGAGATACTGTGCTGCATTTACTCGTTCACCACCAATGATCACCGCTTGTGGATCGAACAGATTCACTGATGTGGAGAGTGCCAGACCAAGATAGGAACCAGCCCTCTCAAAGGCTGCTATTGCATCTTCATCCTGAGAATCAGCTCTCTTGATGATCTGTGAGATCGTACAAAGATCTCCAGTCTTCTCTTCATACCAGGAGATGATGGCTCTATCAGCAGCATATGCCTCAAGACAACCTTTCCTGCCGCATGCACATTCTGGTGCATCATTATCTAGGGAGACTTTCATATGACCGATCTCACCCGCTGAGTTATGATCACCGGAAAGAAGCTTCCCATGATAGATGAGACCAATCCCCTCTCCGATAGTGAGGCAGAGGAAGTTATCATAATCTCTCCCATTACCGAAGTATCGTTCCCCAAAAGCTAATGAATTCACATCATTCTCTAGGAATACCGGAAGTCCGAACTCCTCTTTAAGTAACTCTCGTAACTTGAGGTCCTTCCATTCTAGGACAGAGCTCTCAAGAAGGATACCGTTCTTCGAATCGATCCGACCTCCTACCCCGACTCCTATACCAAGGATAGGGACTTCAGGATGTGCCTTAGCATGTTCTGCATGGATCTCATGATAATATGCTACGAGACAAGAGATACAAGCATCGGGGTCCTGATGTTTCGGGATCGATACTACATGATGTTGTAAGATCGTTCCTCCCAGATCCACGATAGCTCCGTCTATGCCTCCATCCATGAGCTTAATACCAAGGACTACACCAGCTCTTTGCTGGATCTCTAATAAAGTAGGTCTTCTTCCACCGGAAGAGGTGCTTTTCCCCGTCTCATGGATCAGCCCCTGTTTGAGCATCCTGTCACAGATCCCGGAACAGGTAGAGCGAGACAAGCCAGTCTGTCTTGAGAGCTCTATCCTTGAAATGGCACCTGCATTACGTATGGTATCAAGTATGATCTTGTAGTTGAGATTCTTGATTAACTCATTATCGCCAGTTCTTGACATATGAACTCCTGCATTCAATACTTAGTTTATCCGTCGAACAAACTAAGCTTAAGGCAAGATCCCCTATCCGTCAAGTACTATTTTTTTTATCTGAGAACATCCATGATCGTAATCATCGCAGGAGCCTCAAGATCAGTTAAAACTGACTTAGTAAAAGAGTTATGTATACAGCTCCCCTCGTTCGACTACCTCCCCTGGAATAGTAGCATCTCAACATGAGAAGAACTGTAGCCTGAGACCGGTATGAGACACCTTGATGAAAGACAGGGAGTTCAATCCTAAATTGGCTAGATTCATAAGAACTCTCTGTAATCATATCTCTTATGAACAGACAGCTTGTATCATCGATCTCTATCAGCTATACCCTTCTTCGATACAGGAGAGGACTTTTCTCCCCTGATACCAGAAAGCACTATCCTATCTTCCAGATCTTATTATTTCCCACTCATGACCTTGACTTCTGAGGGAGTATGTCTTATTGTTCATAATGTTCACTACTTTTGTAAACATTAAGGAGGCATGATGAGATTATCGACAAAGGGACGATATGGGACAAGGGCGATCTTAGAGATAGCCAAACACTTTGGAGAAACACCAATCAAACGTAAAGAGATCGTCCTGATCCAGAAGATACCCGATTCTTACCTAGAGAACATCCTCATCACGCTCAAAGCTGCCGGTCTCATACAGACTATCAGAGGTGCTCATGGAGGGTATCAACTGACAAGGGCACCTGCAACGATCACAGTCCTACAGGTAGTTGAAGCACTCGAGGGGACCATCGTACCGGTATATTGTATAGACACACAGGAATCAAACTGTCCAAGAAGTGGCTCCTGTACGACTCAGCCGATATGGAATGAACTCTATCAGGCTATGAGAGAGGTCCTGAACAAGTATACGTTGGAAGATCTGCTTACTAAAGAACGGGAAGCAGAGAGGATTATAGATTATGTCATTTAATGACATACACATGAGGTAATCATATGAATATAGCGAAGAGTATCACAGATTTGATCGGAAACACTCCATTAGTTCGACTTAATACCATATCAGAAGAGACAGGGAATGAGATCATTGCAAAGGTCGAATCCTTCAATCCATTATCATCAGTGAAAGACAGGATCGCACTAGGGATGATCGAAGATGCAGAGAGAAGAGGCTTACTGAAGAAGGGTTCTCTTATCGTAGAACCGACAAGTGGTAATACGGGTGTAGGAATAGCATACATCGCAGCAGCTAGAGGCTACAGAGTCATCCTCACCATGCCTGAATCCATGAGCGTCGAGAGACGAAACCTGTTGAAGGCATTTGGTGCAGAACTTGTACTCACCCCTGCTTCAGGAGGGATGAACGCAGCTATCAGTAAAGCAGAGGAGATCGTCGCACAGAATCTTGGCAGTTTCATGCCTCAGCAGTTCAATAACCCAGCAAATCCTGAGACCCATAGAAGGACTACCTCTCAGGAGCTTCTGAGGGATACTGACAGTAAGATAGATTACTTCGTCTCAGGAATAGGGACCGGCGGGACTATCACAGGCACTGGAGAAGTGCTAAAAAAGGCTATCCCCACGATACAGATCATTGCAGTGGAACCGAAAGGATCTGCGATCCTCTCAGGAGGAGCTCCAGGACCACATAAGATCCAGGGCATCGGTGCAGGGTTCATCCCAGAAGTCCTTGATCGTGATATCATCGATGAGGTCGTCCCGGTCTCATCAGAGGAGGCTGCCCAGATGACCCGAAGACTCGCAAAGACTGAAGGGCTACTCGTAGGTATATCTTCAGGGGCAGCAGTACACGCTGCATTAGAAGTTGCAAAGCAGATCCCGAATCAGGGGAAACGCATCGTAGTGATCCTTCCTGATACAGGAGAGAGATATCTTTCGACATGGATCTTCGGAGATAGTGAATAAGAGGAGAAGATATGAGTTATAGATTTGAGACAAACGCATTACATGCAGGGATAGTTACTGACCATACAGGAGCTCGGGGAGTCCCGGTACATAGGACGAGTGCCTATCTGTTCAAGGATACTAACCATGCAGCTGATCTATTCGCCCTAAAAGAGTTGGGAAATATCTATTCCAGACTGCAGAATCCTACGCAGGATGTATTAGAGAAACGAATGGCTTCATTGGAGAATGGAGCAGCAGCCCTTGCACTCTCTTCGGGAACCTCAGCGATCTTCTATACCGTGATCAATGTCTGTGAAAGTGGTGATGAGGTCGTTGCTTCAACGAATCTCTATGGTGGGACCTATACCATGTTCAATAACATCCTCCCGGGGATGGGGATCAAGGTCCGATTCGTTGATCCGAGTGATCTAGCTGCTCTTGAAGCGGCTATCAATGAGCATACCCGTCTGATCTATACCGAGATCATCGGTAATCCATCACTTGATGTCATACAACTCGATGCATTCGCAGATATCGCAAAGAGACACCATATACCATTAGCAGTAGACTCGACCTTCACTACTCCCTATCTGATAAGACCCATAGAGCATGGAGCAGATATCGTGATCCATTCTCTGACCAAATGGCTCGGAGGCCATGGAACGAGCATCGGAGGGATCGTCATCGACAGTGGTAGGTTTGACTGGCGTGATAAGAAGTTCTCCCTCTATAACGAACCAGATGCATCCTATCATGATCTTCGATATGCTCATGATCTTGGTGAACTTGATCCTATCGCTTTCATCATGAGGATGAGACTCGTACCACTACGAAACCTCGGAGCCTGCATCAGTCCCGATAATGCATGGATGTTCCTACAGGGTATCGAGACGTTGTCCCTCAGGATGGAACGGCACTGTGAGAATGCGATGAAGGCAGCAGAGTTCCTACAATCTCATCCAAACGTCTCCTGGGTCCGTTATCCGGGACTACCCGATGATCCGGGACACAAGAATGCAGCAAAGATCTTAGAACATGGTTTCGGCGGAATGGTCGTCTTCGGAGTGAAGGGTGGCAAAGAGGCTGGAGGGAAGTTCATCAACTCTCTGAAGCTAGTATCCCATCTAGCGAATGTCGGAGATGCCAAGACTCTTGCAGTACATCCTGCAACCACGACTCATGCACAGTTAACAGAAGAACAGCAGATAGCAGGTGGGATCACCCCAGATCTGATTCGTCTTTCGATCGGTATAGAACATATCGATGATATCCTAGAAGATCTTGATCAGGCACTACATATATAGGAAGTAACATGGCAATAATCATCCCCGAGCGGTATCACATAGAGAAACAGCTCCAGAAACATAGAGTTCACTGCATCACACCACAACAGGCAAATCATCAGGACATCCGTCCTCTACGTATCGGGATCCTGAATATCATGCCAATGGCAGAGACCTACGAGTTTAACCTGCTCTACCTACTCGGTCGTTCTGTCCTGCAGATCGAACCGGTATTTCTCCGTCTCAAGACCCACTCCTATTCTAGTAGTAAGCTCTCTCATATCGATGAACACTATATCACCTTCGAAGATGCGATAAAGGATAAAGGGTTAGATGGGCTGGTCATCACCGGAGCACCGGTAGAGGCTATTCCATTTGAGAAGGTGACCTACTGGGATGAGTTCATCGAGATCCTCGATTATGCTCATGAGCATATAGCTGCTACACTCGGGATCTGCTGGGGAGGTTTAGCTCTGGCCAAATACCTGGGTATCGACAAAGAGAACTATGAAGAGAAGCTTTTCGGGCTCTATCCAACTAAGAACATCGACAGGACCCACCGAGTCACCGGTGATCTTGATGATGTCTTCTGGTGTCCACAGAGCAGACATTCAGGTATCTCGGATGCGGTGTTAGAGCAAGAGGCCGAGAAGGGGAACATCCGTCTCCTAGCTCATAATGATACAGCCGGATATGTGATCTTCGAGAGTAGTGATGAACGAATGCTCATGCACCTTGGCCATGCCGAATACCAGACCGAGCGCCTGCTACAGGAGTATAGGAGAGACGTTTCCCGGGGAAAAGAGAAGGTGGTCCCTCCTATCAATCTTGATCTGGAGAACCCAGTCAACAACTGGCGCTCTCATGGACAGGAATTCTTCCTACAATGGATCAAGAAGTGTTATCTTGATACTCCCTATGTGATCTGACCAACCTATATCAGAAGTTATCACTACTCATGAATATTCTCAGATCTACGTATATGAAAGCTCCCTTGCATCCATAGCTTACCCTACTGATTCTACTAAGAAACTATCTGCTAGTAAGATCCTTTGGAGGATACTATGAAAAAAGAGTATGTTGGGTCGTATCTCTCTCTCTTCCTGATCATCTTGGTCGCCTTTACTGGCTGTGGCTAGATCGAAGAGTACGCTATGAAGGTGACTGTTGAATCAACTCCAGGTTCTGTCTTCAATATTAACTCCATCATGGCAGGAGATATACAATTCGGGATCGTACAATCAGATATACAGTACCAGCCCTATAAGGGTCTGGGAACATGGGAGAATATTCCTCAGGAAGATATTCGAGCAGTATTCTCGATTCAGCTATCTACAGTATCCCTGATATGAAGGGAGAGCTCATCAATCTCGGGAGTACTGAATCCGGGAGTAGAAGTAATGCCATGCAAGTATTGAAGGACTTCGGTGTGGATTACCCGTCTGATATCACCGCTACAAGCATACCTTTCCCAGAAGCTGCTGCAGCCCTTCAGGATGGAATGATCGATGCATACTTCTATACGGTCGGGCATCCTAACAGTTCCTTCAAAGAGGCCTCCTGCGGTGTACGGAGATCCCACTTCGTTGATATCACCGGCCCCGAAGTAGATGCAATTATCAAAGAGTTCCCATTCTTCACACACTCGACGATCTGTATCAAAGACTATCCCCATACCTCAAATAAAGAGAATGTAGAAACGTTCGGAGTGAAAGCAATGCTCTGTACCTCTGCACATATATCAGATGATATCGTCTATACGATAACCAAAGAGGTCTTTGAGAATTTTACGGCATTCAAGGCTCTGCATCCAGCCTATGCGACACTTGAGAAAGAGAATCTTCTTGAAGCTCTTTCAGCACCGATTCATCCGGGTGCGATGAAGTACTACAAAGAGGTTGGTCTTATTCAATAAAGAGGCTCCCCTTCTGTATGAGTGATCAACAAGCTAAAGCAGGCAGGCAGGTAGATACCTTCCTGCTTTTATATTACCCAAGTCCCCGATAACCTTAGACTACTGCTAGAAATGCACGTGCTTGCAAGCATGAGCATTTTTGTATATTATAGGTATAAACATACAGGATATGCATACTCGTGTTTTGCGACCAACCCAACAATTTCTTATGTGTGATTGTCGGGTAACTATACATTTTTGGAGGATACTATGAAAAAAAGATTATTGAGCCTCGCTTCTATGATGATCATTCTACTGCTTGTAGGTGGATCTGTGTTTGCTGGTGGTTCTGCTGAGGGTGATAAACCTGCAGCGAAACAATTCGTAACAATAGGTACAGGTGGTGTTACTGGAGTCTACTACCCAACCGGTGGTGCGATCAGTAAGATGGTAAATAAGAAAAGTGCGGAATACAATCTAAAGGCAACTGTAGAATCAACTGGTGGATCAGTTTACAATGTCAATGCTGTTATGACAGGTGACTTGGAATTTGGGATCGTACAGTCTGATCGACAGTATCAGGCATATAATGGTTTGGCAGAATGGAAAGGGAAACCTCAGAAAGACTTGAGAGCTGTATTCTCCATCCACCCTGAATCTATCTCTGTGCTTGCAACAGATGCTTCTGGTATCAACTCTATCATGGATATGAAGGGAAAGATCATAAATATCGGAAACCCTGGTTCAGGTCAAAGAGGAAATGCAATTGATGCATTCACCGCTTTTGGTATGGATTATGAAAAAGATTTCAGAGCTGAAGGACTTCAGGCTGCAGAAGCTGCAGGAGCTTTACAGGATGGACAGATCGATGCATATTTCTATACAGTTGGACACCCTAACGGATCATTCAAAGAGGCTACAGCTGGAGCTAAGAAAGCACACTTCGTTAATATCACCGGTCCAGAAGTAGATGCTCTTATTGAGAGACTTCCCTACTATGCGGATTCAACTATCGCTATCAAAGATTATCCAAATGCTTCTAATACCTCAGATGTAGCTACATTCGGTGTAAAAGCAACTCTGTGTACCTCTGCGAACGTATCAGACGAGATCGTCTATGCGATCACTAAAGAGGTGTTCGAGAACTTTGAAGATTTTAAGAAACTCCACCCAGCATATGCGAATCTAGAGAAAGAGGACCTGCTAGCAGGACTCTCAGCTCCTATTCACGCTGGTGCTATGAAATATTACGAAGAGGCTGGTCTTAAATAGATCGATCTTAAGTAGTCACATATCATTCAAGAGTCAGGGAAGCTAGCCTTCCCTGACTTCTCACTTATAGACAATACCACAGGAGTTACCATTGATTGAAGAAGATACATTAGATCAGGATATTCAGAAAGCCCAGCAGATTGCTGAAGATGCAGAAGGAGGAACAAGACATGTCACCACAGGTTGGTCACAATACCTTGTCCCGATCATTGCTGTTTCCTGGTCCCTGTTCCAATTAGCGATCTCTTCATTTATCTTACTTGACAGTACCATCGTTCGGGCTATCCATTTGGCCTTTGCCATCACGTTGGTCTTTCTCTGTAACCCCCTGTTCAAGAGAACACCGAAGAACCGTCTTCTTAAATATTTTAGCAAGACGGATTCCTATACCGTCTTCGATATTCTCTTAGCCGTAGTCTCTGCTCTGCTAGCTCTCTACATCATCATCGATTATGAAGGGATCAGTATGAGACAGGGAATCCCACTTCCCCGTGATATCCTCATCGGACTCACCTTGACGATCGTCCTCTTGGAGGCAGCAAGGCGATCGCTGGGGGTGACACTCCCCATCGTTGCGATCTGTTTTATTATCTATAGCTTCTATGCGGCGAATATGCCTGATGCATTGAGTTTCAAGAGTGTCTCTATCACCAAATTCATCAGTAAGATGACCATGTCGACTCAGGGAATCTATGGGGTTCCACTGAACGTATCAGCTAATATCGTATTCCTCTTCGTACTCTTCGGTGCCATGCTCAATGAGGCAGGTGCAGGTAAGTACTTTGTAGACCTAGCCTTCAGCCTCTTGGGTGGATATAAAGGTGGACCTGCGAAAGCAGCCATCCTAGCAAGCGGGTTAACTGGGATGGTCTCAGGGTCTAGTATCGCGAATACCGTAACAACAGGGACCTTCACGATCCCTCTCATGAAGAAGGTCGGGTATCCTGCCTATAAAGCAGGAGCTGTTGAAGTTGCCTGTAGTACCAATGGACAACTCATGCCGCCGATCATGGGAGCTGCAGCCTTCATCATAGCAGAGACCTGTAACATGGCCTATATAGAGGTCATCAAGGCAGCGACTATCCCCGCTGTCATCTCCTATATCGCTCTGATGTATATCAGCCATCTAGAAGCTTCTAAATTAGGACTAAAAGGGATCCCAAAAGAAGAATTGCCAGAGTTCTTACCAACTCTGATCAAGGGTCTTCACTTCATGATCCCTCTATTCATGCTTATTTTCGAACTGATCGTCATGAGACACTCTCCATCATTATCTGCATTCAGAGCAATCATGGTATTGGCAGTCCTTATTCCGATCGAGAATATCTATCATGCCCGAAAGAAGGGGACGTCTATACAGAAAGCTCTCTTGAAAGCCGTAAGACAGATCTGGGATGCACTTGTAGCAGGGGCAAAGAATATGATGGGAATCGGTGTTGCTGTAGCGACTGCCGGGATCATCGTAGGTGTTGTCACCTTCGGTCTCGGAGGGATCATCACAGAGGCTATCGAGTTCTTAGCAGGTGGAAGATTCTTCCTGATCTTGATCATCACAGCTATTGCCAGCCTTATCCTTGGAATGGGACTCCCCACCACGGCTACCTATATCGTCATGGCAGCTCTTACAGCGCCAGTCATCGTGGAACTCGGTGCTCAGAACGGGGTCGTATTCCCGCTCATCGCAGCACACTTGTTCGTATTCTTCTTCGGTATCTTAGCAGACGATACACCGCCTGTAGGGCTAGCCGCCTATGCCGCCGCCGCCATAGCGAAGTCCAATCCGATCAAGACGGGTATTCAGGGCTTCATGTATGATATCAGAACAGCAATATTGCCCTTCATCTTCATCTTCAATAATGACCTGATCCTTCATAATGTCACAAGCTGGTGGTATGGTCTCTGGATCTTCGGTACCTCATTGATCGCCATGTTGGCATTCGCCTCCTTGACACTCTCCTATATGAGAGTGAAGATCAGCTGGTATGAGAGTATCCTACTGATCATCATAACTGGGATGCTTTTAGTTCCGAAAATCATCGCAGAGAGGTTCTTGACTCCTCTCATAAACAATACAGGTAGTCTATTCGCAGCTGGATCTCACAGCAGTGCTGTCCTAGTTGGCTCACTAGCATTGATCTTGTACGGACTCTTACTCTTCATGCAGAGTAAGAAGAAAGATGCTCAGGAAAATAGATAACATCCTATAATAACACTTAGAAATAAAGTGTCATTATTGACATTATTTTCTATATTGTCAAATTAATCATTTACTTAATCCTCAATATCTCCTATTCTTGTGGCATCACACTCGAAAGGAGATAGTATGAGTAATCCACTTGTCATACAAGGCGGAATGGGAATAGGAGTCTCTAATTGGACTCTAGCCAAAGCAGTAGCTTCCTATGGACAGCTTGGTGTCATTTCCGGTACCGGTCTAGATATACTATTGGTTAGAAGACTTCAGAACGGAGACCCCGGTGGTCATATGAGAAGAGCTTTATCAGCCTTCCCGTTTAAAGATATAGCACATAGGATCGTTGAAGAGTATTTTGTCAAAGATGGGATACCAAGATTGAGTCCTTTCAAACGAGTCCCCAACTTCACCTATGAAAGCAATGATAAACTCGAGCAGTTGAATGTAGCTGCTAACTTTGCTGAGACCTGGCTTGCTAAAGAGGGACATTCAGGTCAGATAGGCGTCAATTATCTGGCGAAACTGCAACTTCCTACATTATCATCCATCTACGGAGCCTTGCTTGCGGGCATAGATTATATCATCATGGGAGCAGGGATCCCAATAGAGATCCCTGGGGTCATCGGAGACCTTTCACAGCACAGTGAGGCAAAGATGAGACTCGATGTTGAAGGTGCCGATAAAGATGAGTCCTTCTTCTCAAGATTCAATCCAAGAGCCCTCTTCTCAGGAAAACTTCCTGAGATCAAGAGACCTAAGTTCCTACCCATCGTATCATCGAACTTCTTAGCTTCGATCATGCTCAAAAAAGCTAATGGACCTATTGACGGTCTTATCATGGAGGGTCCATCTGCCGGTGGGCATAATGCTCCACCAAGAGGAAAGATGGCACTCGATGACCAAGGAGAACCTATCTACGGAAAACGAGATGTCATCGATATGGGGAAGCTCCGTGAGCTTAAACTCCCCTTCTGGTTAGCTGGCTCCTATGGTACCCCTGAAGGACTGGATGAGGCACTTTCACATGGTGCGCAAGGGATCCAGGTAGGGTCTCCTTTCGCTCTCTGTAAAGAATCAGGGATATTCCCTGAGCTCAGACAGAAACTCCTCTCTATCGTTCGTAATGAAAAAGAACAGATCTCAACGGATGTGGATGCATCACCTACAGGGTTCCCTTTCAAAGTGATGCATGTCGGAGAATCGATCTCTGAGCAAACAGTGTTCGATGAGCGAAAGAAGATTTGTAATATGGGATACCTACAGCATCTCTATAAGAGAGAAGATGGTTCAGTCGGATATCGTTGTGCAGCTGAAGCTCCTGGAGCTTTCAAAGCAAAAGGTGGAGAGCTCTCAGAAGCTACTGCCCGAAAGAAATGCCTGTGTAACTCGCTGTTCGCAACTATCGGGTATCCTACCGTCTATGAAGATGGCTATGTTGAGAGAGCTCTTATCACTATCGGGTCTTCACTCGAGAGTATAAGATCAATCATCACCGAGTATAAAGACTTCTCAGCAAAGGATGTACTTGATTATATCTTGAAAAGAGATTGACATATGGTAAGATATGGCAGATAGGAAGATCAGCAATGAACTATTTGCCATCATCTTACGATGATCAGAATAATCATACGTACGTATATTCTTAATGAACACCTAGCAATATTGACAATTCACATACACCGTATCACAATATAATAGTCATCCCTGAATAGAGGGGTTTTTGCATCTTTATGAGTAATGAGATACAAGGATACACGATGAAGAATTATTGGCGATCACTGGTCATGATCATTCTCCTGTTCTCACTTTGTGCCTGTACAGATACACAAGGATCTCTTCTTACGGGGCCAGAGCACCTTTGGCTGACTCAGAAAGATCAGATCGAAGTACTCTTTGGGTATAGTGCGCCACCTAATGCCTTCTACGATGATAGAGATGAGTATGTTGGCCTCCTAGTTGATTACCTCGAAGAGATCGAAGAGCCTCTTGATTATCATTTCTCATCCAAAGGGTTCGAGACCTGGGATGAACTGATCGATTACGCACAGACCCATGATAATCACATCATCGTTGGGATAGCCAAGACAGAGGCCCGTGAGAGTTATCTTGATTTTACCAACTCATTCATCACGATTCCCTATGTAGTGGTCTCTAGACAAGGCAATGACAAGGTCTTCCCACAGGATATAGCCTCAAAACACATCTGCACGGTAGAGAATCATGCAGTCAATGATTACCTAGCCAAGGTCTATCCTGATCTGAAGCTCTCTCATGTGACTGATAACCTTCAGGGACTCAGAGAGGTCTCTACCGGCACCTATGATGCTATGATCATCAATCAGATGTATGCTACATACATCATAGGGAGCCAAGGGATCACGAACCTTCAGATTACAGGAGACAGCGGGTATGTGAATAGGCTCTCTGTAGCTGTCCCCCATGGTGATACAGAACTATTACAGATTCTGAACAAAGCGCTCGATCAGATCTCACAAGATAGGCATCAACAGATCTATAATAACTGGGTATATAGAGATTCAAGGAAGATATCAGAGAAGTTCTTCATCATACTAGGTATATTGCTAGTGATCATTCTCTTGTCAGCACTACTCCTCTGGATAGTGAATGTGAGCTTGAAACGAAAAGTCGCAGAGGCAGCACAGAAGATCAAGGCACAGGAAAGTCGTTTCAGAGGGTATATCGAACATGCACCTTCCGGTGTCATCTCCTTCAATGAGAAAGCACAGATCCTGGATGTCAATCCAAAGATCTGTGCTCTTATCAAATATGATCGTGAAGAACTACTTCAGATGGAGCTCAGTCAGATATGTAGTGAAAGGGATGGCAAGAGCCCCCTTATGATCATAGAGACGATCAAGGAGCAGGGGATGAGCTCTTGTGAGTGTATGCTACTCCTGAAAGATGGCAGGGAGATCATCTGTGCGATCGAAGCCGTACAGACAGATTCTGATCACTACCTCGCCTTCTTCATCGATATTACGGAGAGGAAGAAAACAGAACGAGAATATATCAGAGTCCAGAAACTCGAATCGATCAGTATCTTAGCGGGAGGGATCGCACATGATTTCAATAACCTCTTAACTGGTATCTACGGTAATATTGAACTGGCAAAGACCCGTCTAGAACCACAGCATAAGGCATTTCCGTTTCTCACGAATGCGATGGAATCTATGGTAGATATGACCCAACTGACCCAACAACTCCTGACCTTCTCTAAAGGAGGAGACCCTATCAAAGAGCCTCTTAGGATTGATAAGTTCTTAAAAGATTCAGCTCTTTTCTCTCTAAGGGGTAGTAATACTCGACTTGATCATAATGGTATAAATACAGATCTCTGGTATGTTTCAGCAGACAGAGGGCAACTCGATCAGGTGATAAGCAATCTGATCTTCAATGCAAAAGAGGCAATGCCAGGGGGTGGTATCATCACACTTTCTGCAGTGAACAAGACTCGTTATCAAAAGAGGTATGTCTCGATAACCTGTAGGGATATGGGAGTAGGAATAGATCCACAGCATATCGATAAGATCTTCGATCCCTATTTCACCACAAAAGAGATAGGAAATGGATTGGGTCTAGCATCTGTCTATTCCATCATCACAAAACATGAAGGTAGTATCTCAGTTAAATCCAAACTAGAAGCCGGTACCACCTTCACTATTCTACTACCAGCTATTGAAGCACCGGTCATAGAAGAAGAGAAAGTCCTCCCCAAGCAACCAAAACGAAGAAAGAAGAATCTTCATATTCTCATCATGGATGATGAACAGTCAATCAGACATATACTCAGCACCATGCTGATGCATCTTGGACACAGCAGCATCGCCACCTCACATGGGGAGGATGCCTTAAGGGTATTTAATAAAACCCTCTACGATAGACCCTTCGATCTTATCATCAGTGACCTTACGGTGCCAGGAGGTATGGGAGGGAAGCTTCTCGTCAAAGAGCTCCAGAAGATATCACCAGAGGTCAAAGTCATCGTCACCAGCGGTTATTCGACTGACCCGGTTCTCGCAAAATACCAGTCATACGGTTTTGCTGATAGGCTAGTAAAACCTTTCAGGCTGAAAGAACTCAGAGAGGTTCTCAACCGTGTGAGTTCGTGATATCGATAGGGCAGACCATACGACGTAAGAAGAAGAATCCGAAGACTGATATGATACTGACTCCGATGAACATAGGAATCGCTCCCACCACTGCTATCATTATCCCCAATAGGATTGGGAATATGATGATACTCATATTAAGAGTCCCAATGATCCCCGAATACAAGACCCGGTTCTCGTCATCAGACAATTCTATCAAGACTGCATCCTCACTGACTGTTCGTGCACTGATAGAGAAGCCTATGAAGAAGACGATGATCAAATAGAGATAGAAGTTCCCGAAGGTCCCCATCAGGATCGCACCTAAGGGGAGGAGGATGCTTAACCAGATTCTTAAGGTAAGGATCTGTTTGAAACCACCCCGAGCTACGATCTTTGGCCAGATCAGACTCGATATGATCATACCCATGATCTGTACTACGAGAATATAACTCAGTTCTGATTCACTTATGATGAAATTACTCTTTGCATAACCTATGAAGAATGGTATCAGTGCGATACTGATACTCATGATGTTCGTGAAGATGATATACCGAGCAAAAGAGGGATCATTCTTCAAGACTGAAGGAATACTCTTTAGGATCTCTATATAACTCTTACTGTGTTCGGGTCTCTTAGGGACCTCCTTTACCGACCAGAAGCCTAAAGATGCTATCAGAAGAAATCCTGAGGCCAAGAAGAAGAGATAGATATAGCTTCCAGGATAGGATACGTTCTGTAAGATCCTTTGTGCTATGAATACAGATAAGAGCATACCGAAACTTGCTATGAGCTGTTTTCTCGTGAAGAATCTCTTACGGGTCTCAGCAGAGAGAGACCCTCCTACTATATGGATATAAGGTAGACCTGCAAATGCACCACTGATGGAGAATAGGAATAATTCACCATAGATGAGAAGAATGACCGCACTAAAAGATAGTCGTGACTGGTAGACCAAGGTCAATGCTATCAGCATCAACGAAATCACTCTCAGATTGATACCTAATAATAGGTAAGGTTTTTTCCTCTCCTGTTTGGAAAGGAAACTGGTAAACATCAGTTTTGTGATCAATGGGATGCCGATCATGATCGTTGATATGATACCTATATGGAAGGAACTTCCCCCCAGATCTAATATAAGAGCAGGTAATACAGTATTGACCTCTGTGAACGTCACTGTTATCGATAAGAATATCGCATGCCAGAGAAATCCAAAGTAGGTCTGTTGAGAATCATTTATTTTTGCCATATGCCAAGTATACTGTAATAAATAAGAATCGGAAACAAATCTTGATTGTTATAGTAATTATTAGTATGTATAGTATACCTTACCACAAAGGATGCCCTATGAAGCAGATGCAATCACGTAGTTTTACCATTTCTCAATTCTTCAAAACGATCACATTGGCTCTTCCAAGTATGCTAATCTTAACCAAGGCTAAGAAGCAAGCGCATATCTCAAAAGAGTTCGTGAACCATATCATGCTCGTTGTCACAGAGGTGAATGGTTGTGCTCTCTGTAACTATTTTCATGCGAAAGAGGCTCTTGAAATGGGAATGAGACCTGAAGAGATCGCTACGATGGTATCCATCAATGAAGAGTCTGCAGGTAGTGAGGAGGCAGTAGGTCTACTCTTCTCACAGCACTATGCCAATACTTTTGGAGATATTGACAGGAAGAGCTGGGACCGTCTCATAGAGATATATGGAAGGGACTCAGCAATAGCTATTCTTGCTGCAACACGGGTGATCATGTTTGGTAATATCAACGGTATCGCCTTTGGATCTCTCGTAGACAGGATCAAACGAAGACCCGTAACAGACAGGAATATCGCCATCGATATCAGTAATAGTCTAGGGGTCATTCTGCTACTTCCCTTAGCTTTTATTCGTAATATCATTACGATGAACAAAGGTTTCAAATCTGATCTATCCGTATAGGTTAGTACCATTGTTGTAATTGTCTTCTTCTTTTGCGCTATCATTGAATTCCTAATAGCCCTACAGAAATAACTAGTACTTACCGGTTCCTCGCCACTCTACTAACTTCTGATAGTTCTGCAGAAATAGGGGATCATCGAGAAGATACTTGCTTCTGAAAGCAGACTAAAAAAAACATCTGGTAACAGATAGGGTTTTATCATAGTGAATATCTGCCCTATGACTATTTATACTCTTTTAGTCACTGGAATTATTGAATTGTTAGAACAGTAGGATATATACCCTAAGGACTTCGAGTTCGATGTGAGTTCATTTCTTTTAGGAGAGTCTAGTCCAATACAGAGAGACTTCTCCACTACCGTAAAAGAGGAGGTTATGCGAGAGAAACAGTTTGAATCCTACTTATTCCTCTCTTAAATGACATATCAGTTATCATGTGCAAGACATATTGGGTTACGTCATACCCAAGGACCTTCTTTTCTTAAGCCATTAAGTGAAGGTAGGTTCAGAGATTTCCTTCAAATCTATCCTTCAAGGGTTCATTATTCTGGGACAGATATTTCTTATGACTGATATCACAATACTGGTCATAATATATTTTTTAGATGTTAGGAATGGGAAACATGTCTTCTAGCTCCCGTATCAGTTGAGATATTCTCTTCTCTTTGAGATGGTAGTAGATCTGTTTCCCGTTTCTCTCTTTCTCAAGATAGCCTGCCAAAGTCATCATCTTTAACTGCTGTGATACATTCGAGGCTTGGGAGCCAGTGATCTCAACTAACTCTGATACAGTGAATGCTTCAAAATTCAAGGCACATAGAATATGAAAGCGGACCTGATTAGACATGATCGACATCATTCGCTCGACCTGAGCACATCTATCTTCAGTAAATCTTGATCTTATCTTATTGATCCGTATCAGTCTCTGCTCATCGATCATATATCATCCTCTTGTTTCATGTGTTGTTCAGCAAAGTATAACAATACCTGCCCTCTTTGAGAATAGGTATTATTGATCTATTTAGGACTCATCCTTCTCTTTGAAATCATTAAGATATATATCTATACCTTTTGCTGCAGAATGACCATTTGCTATGGCACTGATCGCATCACGTTTGGGATTCGCTATATCACCACCTGCAAAGATCTTCTTATCACCTGTCTGGTAGAATTCATTGACCGCTACATATCCCCTATTGAATTCGATAGCTGCGAGGAGACTCTCAGGGATGAACGTATAGTCTGCAGCCTGCCCGATCGCCGGGATGACCGTATCACATTCGATCAACTCTTCTGATCCTTCAATGAGAACTGGTTTCGGTCTTCTTCCCTCACCATCAGGGATCATCTCAGCTTTACCCCAATAGAGTTTCAATCGAGTCTTATCACCTTTCTCCATTCGTAAGGGAATCGCTTGTGTGATCAGATGACAATTCTCCCCTTGGGCCTCTTCGATCTCTTCTTCATCAGCAGGCATATCGACCTCACGCCTTCTATAGAGGATCGTAACATCTGCTTTATATCTTCTGCTTGTCCTCGCAGCATCCATAGCAACATTACCACCACCGATCACTACGACTGAAGCTCCGATATCTGGAGTTTTACCTTGTGTCACATCATCTAACATTCCAAGACCTGAGAGCACACCCTTAAGATCCTCACCAGCGATATTCAATCCATAGGGATCTGACAGACCGGTCGAGAAGAAGATCGCAGCATGTTTCTCATATAATTCTATGAATGGAAGATCTATACCTATCCGAGTATTCTGTTCGATCTTCACCCCAAGCCCTTCTATATAGATGATATCTTTATCGACCTGCTCATAGGGCAATCGATATTCAGGGATACCATATCTGAGCATCCCTCCAGCTTTCTCATTCGCATCATAGACGGTTACCCCGTAGCCAAGAAGTCTTAAATAATATGCAGTACTCAGACCTCCAGGACCGGACCCGATGACCGCGATGTGCCTGCCATTCTCTTCCGGTATCTCATCAAGTATCTTCTGATAATCATTCTTGTAGATCTGATCTATGATATATCGCTTGAGCCACCTGATAGAGAGAGCCTCTCCCTTATGTTTGACAGCACACACGTACTCACAAGCATGAGAACATACGCGTCCACAGGAGGCGGGTAGAGGATTCGCCTGATAGACGATACGCAGTCCCTCTTCCATATCACCATCACGGATCGCTTCGATATAATCAGGGACTTTCATATGAGCAGGACAGGTAGCGATACAGATCCCACAAGCTATACAACGATCTGCTTCACGTTTTGCCTGCTCCTCTGAATAACCTTGAACCATCTCGATGAAACTCTTCTGACTCTCTTCAAAGGAGAGCATGGGCATAGCCACTCGTTCCCCTTCAAGAAGGTCATAACCTTCAGCTCTACGATACCCAAGAGAACTATTATCCCAACTCTTGTTATCATGTCCTGGGATGAATCTGAAGACTTCTGGATCACTATCAACCCATATATACTCATTACTCATCCCTAAAGAGCTTGTCGGACAGATATCGACACACAGCGCACACCAGCAGCATCTACCATAATCGATCATAGGTCTTAAGCCAGAGTCACCATGTTTGGTCTTAGAAACTGGGACCAGGTCGATCGCAGCATTCTGACAGATCTCCTCACAAGTACCACAACCGATACAGGCATCCATATCATTGATATGAAAGCCTCTATATCGTGCGGCTCCCGGTCGCTCATCTATAGGTTTCTTTGACGTATAGGGTTTCTCGAATGCCCGTTTCCATACAGAAAAGGGGGCTATGATATCTTTTATACTCATCTGGTCACCTCTCTATCTCTGGTGGATAGGTATGCAGGGATACCATCAATCCAGCAACATCAGCAATATTAGTACCTACGGCGAGTCTTTCCATGAGTGTGACCGCATGGGTATAGCTAGGGCCTCTCACAGCCACTCTCCTTGGATACTCAGAACCATCGGATACCATGTAGAAGCCATATTCTCCTCGGGTACATTCAGCCCGTTTATAGGTCTGCCCAGCCGGGATCTTCCAATGGAGGACATTGGGAAGTTTCGTGAAGAAGGGGCCGGATCCAGGCATCTTATCCATCATCTGACGGATCAGATCGACCGATTGATGCATCTCCTGAAATCGCACCCAGGTCCTTGCGAACGCATCACCACCCTCATCGGTCACCGGTTCGAAATCAAGCTGATCATAGATCAGATAGGAAGAGTCCTTCCTTATATCTCGAGCGAGCCCACTTGCCCGTGCATTCGGTCCCGTGATCCCATAGAGGTCCACTAATGAAGGATCTATTATTCCTAATCCCTTAGCTCGCTTCTTGAAGACTGCATTATGGAAGAGTGCTAGCTCGATATCATCAAGCACATGTTCTACCTTCTTGAGTGTCTCTTCGATACGAGTGAAATACCCATCTGGGATATCTGCTCTGACGCCACCTGGGATGATATACATATGGTATATCCGACCTCCTGAGAGTTCTTCGAACAGATCAAGCATATAATCACGCATAGTGACGGTCCATTGACCGAGAGTCCCCATACCGAAGGCTCCTGCCTGTCCTCCTAACCACATAAGGAATGAGGCCAAACGGGCCATCTCTAACGTCAGGGCTCGCAACCATTGAGCTTTCTCCGGAACCGTGATCCCAGCAAGCTCCTCAGTACAGGCTGCAAACAGATATTCATTGAAATCAGGTTCAGGGACACATATCCTGCAGACTAGAGGGAAACATTGGATATATTTCCTACGTTCCAATAGTTTCTCGAAGCCCCGATGGAGATACCCTACATGGGTTCTGGCCTCGACGACCTGATCTCCACAGAGTATGAGTTCAAGTGACATATTACCGGTGATCCCTGGATGCTGTGGCCCCTGCCATACTTTGAGATACTTACCAGAATAGAGATCGTATTGACTCTTACCACCTGATACCGGAGGGAACTTACTTGTATTCTTCACCTTTTCTCCTACCATGTCTCAGCCTCCCCGGGATAGAGCTGTTCTTTCATATATTCTGCCGTATCGTGAGTCTTTCTCCCCTTCCTCGGGAAGAAGGTATCTTCAGAATACTGTTTTGTATCAAAATCTCTTCTCATCGGAGGTAGTTCATCCCAACCCTCTAGGACAAAGTCATCATAGAGCCGGGGACTTCCGGGAAACTCCACACCATACATCTCATACATCTCCTGCTGATAGGTAGCTGCATGAGGCCAAAGATGGTGTATTGATTCTGTTACGGGATGTTCTCTATCGAGTTTCAGGAGCACCGCCAGATCCTGATGAGTGGTATAATTATGGACCATATAGGTCAACTGAAAATATCCATCTTCAATAAAATCAACAGCCGTGAAGAACACCAGATGAGTATACCCTGCCAGATCCCCAAGCCATGTGAGAAAAGAGACCGCCTGATCCTTCTCAACCTCTACGAATAGAAGATCATCCCTTACGGTAGCGAGTTCATCTAAGAGAGTGATCGAGAATCGTGTAGAGACCTGTTGCAATTGTGTACGCATGTTCTCTCCTCCTACCAATTATAATCAGGCATATTCCAATGCTTGATGATCTGCTTCTGATTCTGCTTATACCAGTCGAAGTTCTCAGCATAAGTATTCATCCCATCACACTGTCCTGCTTTGATCATCTCTTTAAGCTTGAGAAAACCGGCTAGTAAGGCTTCAGGCCTCGGCATACAGCCTGCAATATAGACATCAACAGGAATATAATGATCAAGTCTGTTGATCGTATTGTAACTATCCCAATACATACCCCCATTGATCGTACAGCTGCCTAGCCCTAGTACGAACTTCGGACCCTGCATCTGTTCATAACTTCTGACGATCCTCTTCATCGTCTTGACCGAGGCATACCCTCCGATCACGAACACTCCGGCCTGCCGTGGTGTCGGACGCGGTTGTATACCGTAGCGATACATATCATAGCGAGAGGTCATCAAGGGTCTCAGTTCGATCGCACCGCAACCGGTACCGAATCCGAGGATCCAAAGAGATTCAGCTCGTGCCCAATTGGCAAACCGTTCTAAGATACCATGATAGGGATCTATCCTCTCTGGTCTCCTGTCACAGAAATAGGCCTTCTGATCATCAGATAACCCTTCATTACCAAGCCTCATCTCACTATCTATCTGAGCTAACTGCTCATTCACCTCATCTTTTTTCATATCACTCACCTCATCATCTCTATAGCATCTGCAATACGACTGCGGCGATACCGATAAGTGTAGGTATCCCAAGGAAGAATCTAATTGATTGATCTGCTCTGAATCTTGGGAAGGAGGCCCCAACGATAACGGTATAGAGGTAGATGAGGAATGTCTTCACTACCATGGAGAGGACCGAGGTCGCTCCACCGAAATAGAGATTCATGAACAATACCAGTTTCGCACCATTGAAGATCGCACGGTTCGTCTGCAGCATCCCGAGAAAACTTGATTGCATCTCGGTAGGAGGTCCTATCGGGATCTCTTGGGGAGCGATGACGATACTAAAGGGATTCCCCATAGTCATCCCGAGAAATGAGATCATCGCTGCGACCGTTGCCAAAGGATTGGTAAAAGCTATCCAGTTGAGCATACCCCCTTGCTGGACTGCTACGAGCTCTGTCACTGAAAGTGTCTGATACTGTGCAGCTATCGCTATGACCGATAGTGCAAAAGGGACTTCAAAGGCTGACATCTGGGCCAGACCTCTAGCTACTCCTATAGCACTATAGGGGTGACCACTCTGACCTGCTCCCAAAGCCATTCCCAGCTGTCCGAAGAAGATGAAATACATCACCAGCAGCAGATCACCAGAGAACGCGAAGTTCGCGAACACGAGAGACCCATAGACTGCTGGGATGAACAAATAGGTCCCTAGTCCTCCAGCAAGTCTGAATACCGGCCCGAGATAGAACATCACACCATGTGAGATCCCCGTTCTGAGGACATTGTTCTTGATGATGTCGATATAGGGCTGCCATACCGGTTGCCCTATCCTTCCTTGAACCTTTGCTCGTACTCTTGCCATAGTCCCACCAAGGAGTAACCCGTAATTGGTGATAACAAACAATGAGATCAGAGTATATCCTGCTTTGATCGCTATATCTTTCATCATCTTAGATACCCCCTCGAAGTAGTAATAACAACACGGTAGCATAGAGGATCATGTAGAATGCATAGGTCTGCCCGTTACCGGTATAGAGCCTACGCAGAGAACCTCCTAATGAAGCTGTCAAAGAGGCTATCCCAGTCCACCAGCGTGTAGCCCATGGGGTGAGATACATTCCAAGAGCTCTCCGGTAGTGTGAGAAGAAATTGTATCCAAAATGAGTAGTCTCAGGTCTATCAGGTCGCTCTGCTGCAAAGACGATATTGAACTGTTTGACCAATCTCGTATGCTTTCTCTGCATGAGAAGAAGCCATGCCAAGGGAAAGACGAATACCCCGATCGTCACGTACATCACGGCATTCCCATTCCAATAGCCAAGAGTGGAGAATACGGTATACCCTTCCCAGATGATACTTTCTGTAAAGAATGGAGTCACTGCTTTCTGTAGTGGTACTATCAACAGACTTGGATACATAGAGAAGAGCATGATCACGATCATTCCTACTACTTGAGGTATGAGGAACCAGATCGGAGCCTCTTTCAGCTCTCTGTGTTCATCCTTGAGCTGTCCAAGGAAGATGACATGGATCAATCTGAACAGATAGAGGAAAGCGATAGCTGAAGCGAACATAGCTACTCCAGCCTGGAGATACCAACCCTTCTCGATGAGAGCTGTATATAATAGCCATTTCCCACCGAACCCTGTTAGAGGAGGTACACCTGATAAGGCAATGATCGATAATAATACGGTGATGAAACTCACAGGCATCCGTTTTATCAGGCCACCCATCTGATACATCATTCGAGTCTTTGTTCGATACAGGACTCCTGCGACAGCAAGGAACAGTAATGCCTTGAAGAGCAGGTGGGTCACTGCCATATAGAGGCTAGTCACCCAACCAAGATGTGTCATGAGTGAGAAGGCAAGAAGCATATATCCTAACTGTCCCATCGATGAATAGGCCAAGGTGTATTTGATATCTTCCTGGAACAATGCAAAGAATGCGCCAGCTAATGCGGTAAAAGCACCAATCCATCCCAAGAGCACCGAAACAGGAATATTCCCTGTTGGGAGTACTGGGACCAAATAGAGTGAAGAGGTCACGAAGAGGAGGAACAACCCTGCTTTACTGACTACGGATGAGAGTAATGATGAGACCTCATCTTCAGCCTCAGCATAGGCGCCTGGAAGCCAGATATGGAGTCCAAGAGACCCCATCTTCACCAGAGCCCCTACTGCGATGAGGATAGCTGCCAATAATGGGGGAGAGGATACTTCTTTAACCCCCTGCAGGAGGAGAGAGAAATCAGGATAGAGCATCAGCCCTATAAGCATGCTGTAGGCACCGCCAAGAGAGAAGAGAAGATATCGCAAGCCTGCTCCTGAGGCTTTACGACCTCGAAGGATCAATAAGAAAGAGAGGACTGTCATCATCTCCCAAGAGAAGAAGAATCCCAATCGAGTAGTAGCGATCAGAAGATTCCCTAGAGAGAGGATCAAGGCAGTGATCATAGGGATAAGTCCGAAATGCAAGCTCTTCCTTGCAAAAAGAGAGATCATCTGAACCAGTGATCCAATGAGGAATATGACCCCGAAGACCAGATATAATCCATCAAGCCCCATGAGGATACGATAACTATAGAAACTGATACCTGCTATCACTAGGATCAGATGTATTCGATGAGGGAGTCTGAGAAGATCAAGTATGAGCCCTGCAGCCAATACCGTAGCAGGAAGCAGCAGCAGCAGTTCTCCTGAAGGCCTTAGGAATTCAGATCCTATAAGGATGCCTCCAGCAAGGACCAAACATGAGGAGATGACTGCAACCAAAAGTACCACAGGATTCTTCTTTTTCGCAAGAGAGGAATCTCTGAGGACCGTAGCTCGTGGTTCTTGGGTCACCGATTCGGCATGTTGCTCCAAAGCTGCTAACGCTCGTTTTGAACTCACGACTCCTGTCTGTGAGGTAAGGACAGGAACATCTTCAGGTACTCGTTCTTCATGAATATTCCCAGGATCTGTCTGATCACTTACCATCGTAGTGAACCATCTAAAAAGGTATCCTGCTTCAAAGAGCGAACCTACTAGGAGTAAGAAGATGAGAAATAGTTGTTCATTACCCGCTAATACCGTGACCAATCTCCATTTCGCCCAAAATGCAGGAAAGGGAGGTAATCCAGCTATAGAGGCTAAGAACACACCAAGTAGCACCTTCAAGAGAGGTCTTTCTCTGATTCTCTTCAGTTGATCCCCGTCAAAGATATCACTGAGCCAGAAAAGACCGGCTTTACTGAATATATGATTCCCAAGCAGTATGAGGGCGGCACTCAAGATCATCATTGCATCACTAGGCATCAGAATCCTATGCATCCCGATGATCATGATAATTAGTCCTATCTGACCAACAGAGGAATACCCTAGCATCCTTCGGATCTTCTTCTGACGTAATCCAATGAGCTGTGAGAAGATGAATGTGACCGCACCACTTCCAACGACGAGCTTAGCCATCTCAGGAGTGAATAGACTCGATATCTTATAGAAGGCAAAGACTACTCCCGTAGCACCGACAGCACTGATCATTGCAGAGACTGCAGGGTCAGATGCCTCATAGGCATCGATAGCCCAGCCGTTTGCAGGAAAAGGCTTTAATTCGATAAGTAGGCCAAGCATGATCAACCCTATGGCGATAATAAGGCCACTTTGTGCTGCTTGTATAGCGGTGAGATCCATCGCAATGATCTGATCGATATACAACGTCCCGGTAAATCGATAGAGATAGATGACTCCAATGAGATAGAATGCAGAGGCAATACTACCTGCGATCAGATATTTGAAACCTGCCTCATAGGCATGCTTCTCATCATTTGAGGCGATGAGTGCATACATCGATATGGAGACGATCTCTAGGAAGACAAAGAGATTGAAGAGGTCTCGAGTCATGATCAAGCCATTCACCCCTACTACCAGAGTCAAAAAGAGTACTATCTGTTTCCCAGCCCATGGTGAAGCCTGTCGAAGACTATGGTATAAACCACTTAGTAAAGCGGCCATATTGATCATCAGAAGTACTATTGCCTCAACAAGACCAACCTGGAGGCTGATCGAGAAGGGGGCTTTGAAACCTATCGTATTGAATACCATAGGAGCTGTATCAGAAGATCCTAGGATCTCCAACACCCAAGAGAAGGAGATCAGAGAGAACATCAACAGAAGGATCAGAGTCATGATCCGCGGGACTTTCTTATCTATCTTCTCAAACAGAGGAAGTAAGAATGCTATACCTAGACCTATGCCAAGTATATATAGAGGGTTTACCATTTCAACTCCTTTATCTGCTCGATAGATACTGTTTTGTAGAAGGTATAGAGACGTACTGCATAACTGAGCATCAATGCAGTGACTGCTACTCCAATGACGATCGCCGTAAGGACAAGAGCTGAAGGGATGGGATCCACTACATTTCCTATCAATTGAGTTACGGGCATCTCTTGATCGATGATAGGAGCACTACCATTCTTGATATATCCTATCCCCACCATGATCAGATGGATTCCCGTATCCAGGATAGAGAAACTGATAATGATCTTCACGATATGTTTCCGAGTCAAGATCCCCCAGAGACCTACAAGAGCTAGAGCCGCTCCTAAGATGATCAATAGTTGAGTTATCATGATCTCCTCCTTAGTGAATCAACGACTCCTGTCAATTCTGAACCTACTTTTATACCGATCAGAGAATAGATCAAGGGTATGGCACCAGCACTAAACAGTGTTCCGATCTCTCCAGAGGGGAGGAACCTTGGATCCAAGAATCCTGCTGCAAGCCAGATACCTAATAAGCCTATTACTACATATGCGGCCCCTGAAAGGGCTTCAAGACTATGAAGTAGCCTATGATTGAGTTCTCGATCACTCTCTATGAAAAGTAGCAGAACAAACGCTGAAGCGATCACGACACCACCTTGGAATCCCCCCCCCGGGGTCAGATGTCCATGGACGAAGATATATACACCAAAGAGCAGTAAGATAGGAAAAAGTAGAGCAGCACCGGCATTAAGCAGTTCTGACCCTTTTCTCCTCTCTTTTCGATTATCGGTCACGATAAGGCCCCTCTTCTTTGCTCCAAGAAGTAAAGTCACCCCCGCAGTCGCTACGAAAAGGACTGCGACCTCTCCCAAAGTATCTAGACCTCGATAACTTACCACAACAGCCGTCACCAGATTGGCAGCACCAAGATCCTCTGCTCCTTCAGCTACATAGGTCTGGGAAAGTTGTGAGAGTTTCTCAGCATCCTCTATGTTCCAGAACAGTGGCAAGAGTACAAAACAGAGACCAAGAAGAGTGATTATGATGATGACCCGTTTAATCATTGCTTCCCCCTTCACTGTCATGTTCTGAGGAACTCTTATCTGTTTTCATCTGTTCGGTGATTCGAGACCAGGCGAATAGGAAGATGACCGTCGTCAAAGCAGAGCCTATGGCAGCCTCAGTCATCGCGACATCTGGAGCACCAGCTAAGAGAAATAGGATACTTCCTATAAGAGATACGACTCCCGCGGTTATGATAGCAGAGACAAT
>CAZLZY010000004.1:24328-27706 GCA_964564075.1 uncultured Spirochaetales bacterium | reverse complement strand
TTATGCGTACAATAACCATATGAGAGAACAGAGAATCCCCGTGGTCATACTTACCGGGGGAGGAAGTAGAAGATTCGGTTCGAACAAGGCATTCGCACCCTTTGGTTCCAAGCGTATCATCGATCATATCATAGCATCCGCTCGAGAGGTGACCGATACGATCGTGATAGTCTCAAAGAGTGCTGAGCAGTATCAGCTCCCCGGAGTCATCTCGATCGAAGATTGCTGTGAGATATCATCACCCGTCGTCGGCATCATCTCAGCTATGCGTGGGATAACTGCTGATGAGATGATCCTTCTCTCCTGCGATACCTTATGGCACCCCGATGATCTGTTAGAGAAGTTAGTAGATCAGCAGATGAACTATGGAGATGCACTTCTTATATCTCATGATGACTCGATCCATCCTTTTCCCGGGAGATACCAGAGGAGTGCTCTACCCTATTTTGAGAGAGCATTAGCAGAGAACCAGTTTCGAATGCGAAGGATCATAGAGCAGATGGACTATTCTTTCATATCAGCTGAAGGCTGGTGGATGAAGAATATCAATAATAAAGAAGATCTTGATGAGGCATACCATGACAGAAAGAACATATTACAAAAAACCCTATGAGACGAGTTGGGAGGCAGCAGTGACTGCAGTCATCCCCTATAAGAAACAGTGGGGGATCACTCTTGATTCAACCCTATGCTATCCAGAAGGCGGCGGTCAGCCAGGAGATCAGGGATCTTGTGGTCCCTATAGTATCATAACCACGATCAAACAGGATGATGAGGTTCTACATCTCGTCTCAGTTGAACCAGACCTTAAGATCGGCGACACGGTAGCCTGTTCTATTGACTGGGCCTTTCGTTATGATTATATGCAGCAGCATACAGGACAACATATCCTTTCCGGTGTCATGTATCGGGAACTTGGAATCGATACGGTATCAGTCCATCAGGGAGAGGTCTATACCACCATTGAAGTAGATCAAGATGATGTGACTCCTGCCGAGATCGAGCAGATAGAGAAAGTTGCTAATGAGATGATAAACCGGAATCTTGAGATATGGTGTGATGAGAAGAGTGATGAAGAGTTTGACCCGCAGACGTTAAGAAGAGCTCCGAAGGTGAAGGGCCTGATACGGCTCGTCACTATCGATGATTGTGATATCGTCGCATGTGGGGGTATTCATACGAAGAGGACTGGAGAGGTCGGATTGATCTCCTGTATTGGGGTCGAAACCATCAGAGGAAGAGTTCGACTGGTATTCAAGATAGGTGAGAGAGCTTATCAGGATTATCGTGAGAAGAACACAGTCATCGCTGAACTGTCGAATCTCTATTCAGCAAAACAGCATGAGATAGTCTCTCAGGCAAAGCAGAAGGTCGAGCAGATCAAAGAGCTGCAGAGTCAGCTCACGAATATCGAGAAACAATATGCTCATAAACTCATCAAGAGTGCACTCGCAACAGCAGAAGGGTATGAGGGAGTCCGAATCCTTGCTCTTGATATCACAGGGGAGCCTTCAGGTATTCTGAAGACCATCTCCAAGAGTCTTCCTGAGGATGATCCCTTTGTGCTGTGTCTTCTTCAAGATAATAGCCCTGAAACAGTCCAATGGCTCATCGCAGCAGGCGGTGATACGACTATAGACTTCAATAAGATCAGATCAGAGCTCTTCCCGTTGATCGGTGCAAAAGGTGGTGGACGAGCTCCACTCTGGCAAGGTGTGGGGACGAACCTAGCGGGGAAGGAGACTTTCCTTGAGGCCTTCCTAGCAATACAGAGGGGATAATGATGTATACAAAGATCATGGAGGATCTGAAGGAGCTCTCAGTACCTGAGAAGAGGGTGATCCTACAAAGATTCTTCAAGACCGGACCGGGAGAATATGGTGAAGGTGATATCTTCCTTGGAGTTACGATGCCGAACATCCGAAAGGTTGCAAAGCACTATACTACAGAGGCTACTTTTCACGATATAGAAGAGCTTCTTCTCAGTGGAGTCCATGAGTATCGTATGGCGGCTCTTATCCTTGTGGTGAACAAGTTCGAGAGAGCGAAGGATGAGAATGAGAAACAGTCATATGTTACCTTCTATCTTGATCATATCGAATATATCAATAACTGGGATCTTGTAGATGTGACCTGTTATAAGATCTTAGGACCCTGGCTCTATGATCGAGAAAGAACAGTCCTCTATGATCTAGTCGCAACAGATCATCTATGGAGTCAGAGGATCGCTATGATCACGACTATGTATTTTATCAGGCAACATGACTATGCTGATACCTTGCGACTGGCTAATATCCTACTTGAGCATCCACATGATCTGATCCATAAAGCGGTGGGCTGGATGCTTAGAGAGGTTGGTAATCGAGATCCTGAAACAGAGAGGACCTTCTTAAAACCGCGGTACAAACGTATACCGAGGACTATACTCCGTTATGCCATCGAGAAGTTCCCTGAGACAGAGAGGAGAGCCTACCTTCATGGAACCATCTGAACAACAACCTGAAGTCCAGCATAAGAGACCGGAACTGAGACCTATCATCATCAGAACGCTGGTATTCGCAGTAGTTGCACTTGTTCTGTATGGGATACTCTCATTTCTCCTGAGAGACTATCTTTATACAGCTGGAGTCTTTCTGAGTGAGCACCATGGTATCGTCGGAATCGGGATCTACTGTTTTCTTGTCGATATGCTGATCATCCCTGCTACAGTCGATATCATCTATCCTATTGCACAACAACTACCGGTCATGCAGCTACTTCTTACGATGTCGTTGACCTCGATAGTCGGGGGCTTCTGTGGCTATCTCATTGCAGGCAGACTTGACCGCCTGTCCTTCGTCCATAACCTCACGAAGAACTATCATGATCAAGGGAAGGCGTTGATTCACCATTATGGTGGTTGGGCTGTAGCCATAGCGGGATTCACCCCTGTCCCATTCTCTACGATCTGCTGGATCGCAGGACTCCTTGAGGTCCCTTGGTATGAGGTGCTTATCGGATGTCTCGCGAGGATACCGAGAATGGTGATCTACTACTATTTGATCAAAGGTGGCGTGAGTCTATTCGGGATGTTAGTGTTCTAAGGGAGAAGTAACTTTTTCAATCGAGTCCAACTTCCAGAGAAATCCCCAGAATCAATATGAAAGAACTCCATTCCAGCACCGGAAGCACTCTCTCCATCAATATGCTCCGAATCTCCGATCACTAGTGTCGATGAGACTGGTGAGCTCATGAGCTTTGCTAAACGTCTATACGACTTTGGCGCCGGTCGAACCGTGCCTGTCTCATCGGTTGAGATCCTATTTGCGAACAGGGTAGGTTGTAGACCCACGGCTCTGAGTCTCTCATCGATCACCCCGATATCTGCATAGAGTGATA
>CAZLZY010000004.1:0-24318 GCA_964564075.1 uncultured Spirochaetales bacterium | reverse complement strand
TCTTGATAGGGTGAGCAGTATATTCTGACAGTTTGGTTCACTTTGATATCTCTTGTCCAATAGAGCGATGACAGCCGGATAGTACTCATGATGATACCAATGACCCATAGTAGTCGCATTGATCGGTGGTTTATCGGGGTGTGCTTTGTTAAGAGCATCAGCCATCGCTTCGAAGATGAACATCTTATAGGCTGAACCACTAGCGAATACTTTAGTCTCAAGAGGTCGCTGAACGTTCTTTAATGTTTTGACATACTCAAACATCTTCAGATTCTGCAGGATCAGTCGTCTCCCGAAGTTCTTCGCATCATAGAGTGTGCCATCAAAGTCGAATAGTAATCCTGTATACATCAATCTAACTCAAACACACGTAATCGATTCATGATCTCAAGATGACTGTTCTTGAGAGCTACTTCTGCAGGAGTATCCCCTGAGAGGTTGGTAAGGTTTGGATCAGCTCCAAGGTTCAACATGAACTCGACCGCTGTGAGAGAGCCATAGGCTGCTGCCACATGAAGGCCTGAATTGCCATACTGATCTGTCGAGTTGACATTATCACTATGAATGATCCATGAGAGTGCATCTGTTCCAAGGGCGAAAGCCATAGTGAGAGGAGTTGCACCCTCTCCATTTCGAGAGAAGAGATCGGCTCCAGCCTCAACGAGGACTATGACAGCACTCTTGTTATTGGCTAGGAATGCATTATGTAGTGGCGTATTGATCTTGTTGTTCCTGCTGTTTATATCAGCACCCTTCTCTATCAGGCTATAGATGACCTCAGCAGTAGCGTTGAGTCTAATCGCTGTATGGAGAGGAGTGTTTCCCTCATCATCTCTATCGAATACCATAGGTCCTGTGATGAACCAGTCTACGATCTCCACACCTGATTTGAAAGCGATCATCAAAGGGGTATCTCCATAACTGTTCTCTGCATATATATCAGCACCCTTATCCGAAAGGAGTTTACAGGTCTTCTCATTCTTATTCCTTACCGCTTCATGAAGTGGGGTATTTCCCCGATCATCACGTGTGTTGTAGTCTGCTCCAAGTTCTATCAGCAGTTGAGAGATCGTCCAATAGTTCTTTCTTGTAGAAAGTAATAGAGGAGTCATCCCGGTATTATCACGGGTCTCTAGTGATGCACCATATTCATGGAGCATCTTGATACCTAGGGTATCCTGATGTAGAGCTGCAGTATGAAGTGGTGTGTTCCCACTCAGATTCCTCAGTTCTACATTAGCATCAAGGAGCAGCAAGAGTTTCGCACTTTGAGATGATCCCCAGGAGATAGCGGTATGAAGTGGGGTATTCCCGTAATTGTCGCGTGCATCGATGACTGCACCATGATCATAGAGGATCCTGCATACCTCTACACTGTTGTTCTTCACAGCATAATGCATGGGAGTGATTCCTTGATTGTTTCGTGCATTCACGGCAGCACCGGAGGTGATCAGGTATGTCGTGATCTCTGGGAAGTCCCATAATGCAGCGAGATGTAGAGGAGTATTACCTTCTGAATCACTGCCTTGTAGATTGTTCTCATTGATTATATAGCTAGAGAAATCTATTCCCTTATCAAAGGCTAGGACGATGGGAGACTTGCCTCTGTTATTATTGATGAACGGGTTCGCTCCAGCTTCAGTAAGCAATCCTGCAGCTTCGGGGTAATCGTAACCAACGGCGAGATGTAGAGGAGTCTCTCCTTGGAGGTTCCTCTCATCGAGTGTGGCACCTGATGTGATGATCTGTGAGATCACCTCAGGGGTAGCCCCTACGATCACAGCTATGTGGAGAGGTGAGTTCCCTTCTCCATCTGATGTCTCATTCATATAGGGTCGGTAGAACCAAGAGATAGTCTCATGCCCCTTGATCAGGGCTCTGATAAGAGGATTGATACTATGATAATTACTTGCATAGATATCGGTACCCTCATCTAGGAGTAGGTCTACTGCTTTCTGATTGTCTTGAGCTAGTGCAGCCATGCTCGGTGTATTGCCTGCGGTATTCCTGCTATCTGGATCTGCTCCATAGGAGAGTAGGAGTGTGACAAAACCGGTATCGATAGTCGCCGTCATCGCACTGTGTAGTGGAGTCTCTCCGAAACTGTTCTTACTATCGACCTCTGCATCTTGGGAAAGCAGATAATGAGAGATAGTCTGATTGGTATTGTTCATCACTGCGAGATGCAGTGGGGTATTATTTCTCGTATCTCTTGCATCGACATCCGCACCGGCATCCACGAGAAGTCTCGTGATATCATAATAATCATGAATCACTGCGATATGTAGAGGCGTATCCTCCTGCTCATCTCGTGCCTCAAGATAGGCATGCTCAGCTATGAAGGATCGCAAGAGGGCCGGATGATGGTAGAGTGCTGCGAAGTGAAGAGGGGTTGTCCCACCCTCGAAACGGATGTTCACATCACTGCTCGATAGTGTCTGGTATGCGTAATAGAAATTCTTATCCAAAGGGATCTGTGAGTAGTTCTTGATGAGTAGTCTTGCGATCTCAACATGGATATCACTATCGATGAAAGAGCATGCCACATCCAAAGGAATGAGAGCTTCAGAATTCGTGAGGTTGATATCTGCCCCATAATCGATGAGTTCTCCGACTATTGCAAGTGCACCTCTTTGAGAGGCGTAATGCAGTGGTGTGTTCCCCTTCATATCAAGGGAGTTCACGAACTGCTCTCCTAGGAGGGTGCTGACTGCTTCAGCTCCGTGAGAGAATGCCATATCAAGGACGCTCAGTCCTTTAACGTCGGGGATATAGAGGAGAGACCCATTTCCTAGGAGTAGGTGTGCGAGTTCAAAGGAATGAGTAGCAGCTAAATGTATGGGGAGTCTTCCCTCATCATTCTTACTTAAGATCTCAGCCCCATGTTTGAGCAGGAGTTGTATCATATTTGGTTGTGCTAATGATGCTGCAAGATGGAGAGGAGTGTTCCCGTGATCGTCAGTGAATGTGATCACTGAGGTGTCAAGCAGGATGAACTTCTCTGCTAACACAAGATCATTAGCCTCGATCGCTTCGATGAGGTCTTGTGGTGGGATCACTGGTTCTTCGATGATTGGTTCTGGTGGTAGAGGCTCTAGGGGTGTTTCTTCTTCGACGATGAGTTCGGTAACAGGTTCTTGGGCTGGTTCTTCGATAGTCTCTTCTATCTTCGGTTCAACTTCTGGTACTAGCTCAGGCACTTCTTCTTCTAGCTCTTGGACTGGCTCAGGACTGACTGAGACCTCATCAACGACCTGAATCTCAGGTTGTTCTGGGGCTTTGGTCTTACTGAGTGTAGTACAGGAACTGAATAATACTAACATGATGATCAGGCAGATTGCCAAATACCGTTTAACCATATATAAAGTACCTCTTATGCTACAAGTATATACGATATGATACTAAGTGAAAACAGAAAAGAATCCCACAAGGGATTACCCTGTGGAATATAGTTTCATACGTGTTTAAAGCTATGCCAATGCACTCTTTATCTGCTGTGCCACCTCAAGAGCTCTTGTGGGAGCATCTCCGACATATGCTGATGCATCAAGTAGGGCAAGGGCATCCTCTGTTGAGATGAACTCGATTACCCGTGGGTCAGTGGTCAAGGTAGCAGCCAATCTGATCTCATTCCCTCTCTGCAGGTCATCCCATGCAGTAAGTGAATGTTCTCTGATGACCTCATGCATCTCTTGTCTGTCAGCTCCACGACGTCCTAACTCCATAAGAAGTCGCTCAGTCGCAGCGAATGCTCCGTACACAGAGAGATTCCTCTGAATCGCTACATCTCTGAACTGGATACCGTTCACGACATGAAGAGCAGTCTTGAGTATCTCATCAAGGCTAAGGAATGCTACGGGGAATACCTCTCTTCTATTGGCAGAATCATCAAGGGTCCTCTCAAGGAGGGTATGTGCAGCATTATGCCAAAGGGTCGTAGGTAGATGAGCGATGAATCGTGCAAGTGAGTCTATCTTCTCAGAGCGAATAGGATTTCGTTTGAACGGCATAGCAGAGGATCCTACCTGTTTCGAACCAAACGGCTCAGCCCATTCTCCGATCGGAGGTGACTGCAGGATTCTCAGGTCAAAGGCCATCTTATAGAGCGATCCCGCAAGTCCTGCGATCGCATTGGAGATGATCCAATCCTGTTTTCGAGGATAGACCTGTGTAGTTGCAGTGAAGGCTTCGATCCCAAGCTCTTCCATGACGAGTGCTTCTAGGTCCCGAGCGCTGAGCCCGGTCCCTTTGAGCAGTTCGGTATAGGATGCACTCGTACCAACGGCCCCTTTGAGTCCCTTTCCTTTGAGTTGTGCACGAACCTGCTGTAGGTAGGCGAGATCCATGAGGATGTCTTGTCCATACTGTGCAAGTCGGTAACCGATCGTGGTAGGTTCTGCGGGCTGAATATGAGTGAAGGCCATGCAGGGGGTATTCGCCTGTGCTTCAATAAGTGCTTCAATGATCTTAAGAAGTTCTTTCGTCTTCCCTATGATCAGATCCATGGATTCTGACAAACGGATCGCATCCATATTATCAAGAGCGTCCATACTAGTCGCTCCTAAGTGGATGACGCTTCCGCCGATCGGGCACTGTTCTGCATAGGTCTTGATCTCAGCCATCAGATCATGATGGATCTCGGCTTCGATCTCTGAAGCACGATCGATATCGATCGCCTCTCGTTTTGATTCGAGGTCTCGTACCTGTTCATCAGTCACGATACCCGCTTTCATCTCAGCACGAGCAAGCGCTACCCAGAAGGATCTGAGCAGCGTTCTCTTGTGAGTCTCAGACCAGATGGACCTCATCTGGTCTGTGCCATATCTCCAAGTGAATGGTGAGATAAAGGTATCATGTCCGTAGCTATGCTGTTCCATTAAAAATCCTTATAAGTTAATCAATAACGATGATCTGATCTCTTTGGGGTCCTACAGATACGAATTTCATTGGAGCACCAGTAAGTTCTTCAAGTCTCTTCAGGTATACTTTCGCCTTCTCAGGAAGATCATCCCAATTTCGAATACCGGTAGTATCACTCTTCCAGCCTTCCCATTCTTCATATATTGGTATTGCTATATCCTGTAGAGCTGTCTCAGGAACATAGTCGATGATCTCATCACCGACCTGATAACGTGTACAGATCTTGATGGTATCAAAATGGTCGAGTACATCGAGTTTCGTCATGGCAAGGTGGGTGAAACCATTGATCCAGCATGAGTAGGCAGCTGCAACAGCATCGAACCAGCCACAACGTCTTGGTCGACCTGTAGTAGCTCCATATTCACCACCGATATCTCTGAGTTTCTCTCCATCAGCATCAAAGAGTTCGACTGGGAAGGGTCCACCGCCGACTGATGTTGAATAGGCTTTAACGACACCATAGATGTTATCGATTCGTTTTGGTGAGATCCCAGCTCCGGAACAGGTTCCACCAGCTGTTGGATTAGAAGAGGTGGTATAGGGATAGATTCCCCAGTCCAAGTCTCTCATGATACCAAGCTGACCTTCGAATAATACATTCTTTCCGCCGAGTACTGCATCTCTGAGAATAGGTACAGAATCTATGATCCTCTTACCGAACTTCTCTCTCCAGGAGGCACAGAGGTCCATCAACTGATCTACCGTGAAGGTCTCAAGTCCATAGTACTCAAGGTCTCTGTTCTTCTTAGGCAGCATCATCTCGATTCTTACTCGAAGTCTCTCAGGATTGAGGATATCAACAGCTCTGATCCCTACTCGTGATGCTTTATCTGCATAGACTGGTCCGATACCTCTTTTGGTGGTACCTACAGCCCATTCTTTCTTTCTATTAGCTTCCTCTGCACCATCAAGCATGCAGTGAAACGGCATGATCAGGTGAGCACGTTTGTCAACGAAGAGGTTGTCTGTTGTGACACCTGCTGATTCTACTGATGCAAGTTCTTCTTCCATCGTATCGAAGTTCACTACCGTACCTGCTCCTACAAGACAAAGAGTCTTGGGATTGAAGATACCTGAAGGTATGATATGAAGAGCGAACTTACCATAATCATTGATAACTGTATGACCAGCGTTGTCTCCACCCTGGTAACGGATTACCATATCGCAGTTCTGTGCAAGGTAATCTACAATCCTACCTTTTCCTTCGTCGCCCCATTGAGCACCTACTATCGCATCTACACTCATTTAATCATTCTCCTTCATCTCTTTTTCACATTGATCATGTTCGTCTATATCTTCAGCATCCCAGGGATATTTGATCCATCGATCTTCGATCTCTCTTGCTGGGAAATACCATTTGACCTCTTCGGGGAATTCAGCATCTTTTGCTTTCAGTTTATTGTGGATCACGAGAACAGCGACCTCTTTGGGGTTGTGTCTCAATAGCTCTTTTACGCAGTAGCTCAAGGTAGCTCGGGTATCGTCTACCTCATCTATGAGGAGGATCTTCTTACCCGTGAGTTTTTGCTCTACCTCATCGATCCATTGTATCTTCTGAGGGACTTCCATGTGTTGGTTGTCTATCCCGTAATAGGAGATACCAACGGCGAAGATAGGTCGGTTGATGAAAGTCTTCATGATCCTTGCAGGTATGTAACCACCTGAACCGATAGCTACGATGACATCAGGATCAAATCCAGATTCGATCACCTGGATTGATAGATCCTTAACAGCTTTATGAATGGAATTGTATGTGACATAGTACTTATTATCTGACACCATCTACTCCTTTTCGTTATTCGACAGGTTTCATCTCTGCGATGTAGGGCAGAGTTCTATATTTCTCAGCATAATCAAGTCCATAGCCTACGACCCAGACATCTGGGATATCAAATCCCACATAATCCAAGGTGACATCGACTTCACGACGTTCCTGCTTGTTCAGCAGAGCGATCGTCTTCAATGATGCTGGTTTTCGTGTCTCAAAATTCCGTTTGAGGTAATCGAGGGTATAACCGCTGTCGAGAATATCTTCAACGATCAAGACATGTTTACCTGCGAGATTCTCTCGTACATCCATGATCAGACGTACATTACCAGTAGCTTTAGCTGTTGATCCATAACTGGATAACGCTATGAAATCGACAATATGATCGACTTCGAGCTGCCTGCAGAGGTCTGCAGCAAAGATGAAGGAACCTTTTAATACTCCGACAACAACGAGTGTCTCATCAGATTTATGATCTTCTGATATCTGACGTGCCAATTCTGAGACTTTTCTCTGTATCGTATCTGCATCGATGAGCACGCGAATCAAGTCTTCTTTCAGGGGAGGAATCGTTAGTGATGACATGTAACATCCTTATAAGTGGTATCTCTTTCTTTATCTGATTATAGCATATAATGTCAAGACGTTTTAAGTAGTACAGACCCCGAGAGGGGGTAAGAATCTGAACAAAATCACCCCTGTTCTCGGGGTTCACTTCTCAGATATTCTCCCTTGTGTTACTATACTGGCATAGGCTAGTTTTTTTGGAGGCTCTATGGCTGGACGGTTGACCGTATTGATGGAGAACAATAGTTCTAAGGGACTACTTACTGAGCATGGACTCTCATTCTTCATAGAACAGGATGGGAACCAGATTCTCTTTGACACAGGTCAGAGTGATCTTTTCTTGAAGAATGCGGAGACTCTCGGTATCTCCTTCGATACCCTAGATACTGTTATCCTCAGTCATGGACATCATGACCATGCCAATGGTATCCCAACACTATTAGACCGGGATCTGAAGCCCTCTTGCTATAGGGGAAAGGGTTTCTTCACTCCTAAGTTCGTGAAAGATGGGGATGTGCCTCGTTATAATGGGGCAAACTTCACCTTAGAAGAGCTTCAGCAGGCCGGGTGGGCTGTTCACGAGGTGAGTTCATCCCCGTATCCTCTAGGAAATGTAGATCCTAAGATGTGGCTAGTGACTGATTTCCCTCGTCTTGACCCCTATGAGAAGATCCCAAGACGATTCGTACAAGAGGGGTCCGAAGGTGATCTTATTCCGGATCTCTTCACTGATGAGATCATGCTAGTCATTGAGAGCAAGAAAGGACTCATCCTTTTCGTCGGGTGTTCCCATCCTGGGATCGTTAATATGGTAGAGCAGGTGAAAAGTCTCTTCAAGCAACCGATCTTTGCACTCATTGGGGGAACTCACCTCGTACATGCTGATGAGAAGCGAATCGATCATGTGGTCTCCTATCTTAAAGGGCATGAGATATCACTCGTGGGGATAGCTCATTGTACTGGTAATGATGCGGTAAAACGTGCAGAAGAGCAGGGACTCCCCCTGATAGATTGCGGTGCTGGTACCGTGTTTGAATGGGAGTGATACGACTTGTCAGACAAGTTATGCTGTACTATAGTAGCTCATGCGAGCACTGAAGAAAGAGCGGCTCTCACAGACGGTGAGTGATGCGATCAAAGAGATCATCATCACAGAAGAGCTAAAGCCAGGAGATAAACTCTATAGTGAGAACCAGCTGACAAAGAAACTCGAAGTCAGCAGGTCCTCTATCCGTGAAGCGGTACGTATCTTAGAAGTCACCGGATATGTCGAGGTTCACCAGGGTAAGGGGATCTTCGTGAAAGACCGAGCTGATATGATCCCCTCCATCTCAGAGTGGGTAGTGAATAATATCGAACTCCTTCAGGAACACTTTGAGATCAGGCTCTATCTAGAGCCCCCTGCGGCATCAATCGCTGCAAAGAATGCGACAGCTAAAGAGCTCAAGTTATTAGAAGAGACCTATACCTTGTTCTGTGCTGATGTTGAGTCTCAGAAGATTGCTCAAGCGATCTCACGTGATAGTGATTTTCATCTCGTCATCGCTCAGATCACCCATAACAGGACCCTATCAATACTCATGAAGACTATGGCCAAATCCTTGAACGAGGGCTGGATAGCGAGCCTAAACACCCCAGGACGATTAGAGCATACCGTTGTTGAACATGGTGAGATCCTTACTGCGATAGTAGCTCATGATGAGAGTGCAGCAGCTCAGAAGATGAGAATACATCTTTCAAATGCCATCGAAGATATGAGATCATATGTTAAGAATAGGTAGACGATAGAGATTTTTTTTACGATCAACTTGTCAGATGACTTACAAGTAAAAAAGGAGAACCGAATGAGATGTATCATAGCAACAGATTCCTTTAAGGGAAGTAACACAGCAGAGCGAGTCTGCAGAGCTATTCAGGAAGGGATGGAGAAAATATATGCAGATGCAGAATATGTGATAGTCCCAATTGCCGATGGAGGTGAGGGAACTATTGATGCAGTACTTCAGGTGTCTCATGGAGAGCGGAAGACTATCCGTGTGATCGGACCGATAGGTAAGTCTGTCGATGCGGTCATTGGGATCCTCCCTGATAAAAAGGCAGTGATCGAGATGGCAGAGGCCTCAGGTCTGCCACTCGTACCCGATGATATGAGAGATCCTCTTAAGACCACTACCTATGGGACAGGAGAGTTGATCAAAGCCGCTCTCGATAGTGGATGTAGAGAGATCCTGATTGGTATAGGTGGAAGTGCGACCAATGATTGTGGTGTTGGGATGGCCCAAGCATTAGGGGTCTCTTTCTTAGATGAAGATGGTAAGGAGATCGGTTACGGTGGTGGCGCTCTTAGTGATATCGTAACGATCAATACCGATAAGCTTGATCCTCGGATCCGGGATACCCATATTACCGTCGCATGTGATGTTACCAATCCATTATGTGGTCCAAAAGGAGCTTCCGCTACCTATGGCCCTCAGAAGGGGGCGACTCCTGAGATGGTAGAACTCCTAGATGCCTCACTCGTGCATTGTGCGACCTTGATCGAAGCGCAACTTGGTATCTCCATAGCAGATATCCCTGGAAGTGGCGCTGCAGGTGGTCTTGGTGGTGGCCTTGTAGGTTTTCTCGGTGCAGAACTCAAGCCTGGGATCGATGCGGTGCTTTCCATCGTAGCATTTGATGAGCTTGTCAAAGATGCTGATCTCGTGATCACAGGAGAGGGGAAACTCGATTTTCAGACGGTATTCGGTAAAGTCCCAGCTGGCGTAGCAAAATGGACGAAATCAATCAAAGATATCCCTGTTATAGCGATCGTCGGTGATATCGGAGAGGGCTTCGAGGATGTCTATGAGATTGGTATCGACGTGGTCATCAGTACGGTGAACAAAGCTATGGCTTTGCATGAGGCAATGGATCGTAGTAGAGAACTTCTTGTTGAGACGGGTGAACGAGTCGGGCGATTGATATCGATCGGCGAGAGGCTCAGCACATAGTATTGAGAGTAGAGACTAAGAAAGCAGATCGTTATTCATGATCTGCTTTCTTAGCTTAGCGTAATGCCCGTGTGAGCGGGTATATATTGAGTAGTTGGTCCCACCAACTCCCCGTCGGTCCATTGAAGTGGCCGATCCCTCTGATCTTCTTGATCCGGTACCTGACTAGCCTACTTGGCTGTTTAGGACAAAGGATGTCAAAATCACGAGTGATGATCTTTTTTATCTGAGACGCGGCGAACTGGGGGTCCTTATGAGCTCCTCCAGATGGTTCTGCTATGATATCATGGATGATCCCGAACTCTTTCAAGTCAGTTGCAGTGATCTTCATGGTATTAGCAGCCTGTTCTGCTTTTGATGAATCTCTTAAGAGGATCGATGCGAAGCCTTCTGGTGAGATGACTGAGTAGACAGCGTTCTCAAGCATATAGAGCTTATCCCCAACACCAATCCCAAGTGCTCCTCCTGAACCACCTTCACCTATGATGAAGCAGATCACAGGCACTTTGAGAACAGAGAACTCTTTCAGGTTTCGAGCGATAGCTTCTCCTATCCCTCTCTGCTCTGCCTCTAAACCCGGATAGGCTCCTGATGTATCGATGAACGTCACGATCGGTCGTGAGAACTTCTCTGCCTGCTTCGCTAGACGAAGAGCTTTACGATAACCTTCAGGATGACCCATTCCATGGTTCCTTCTGATATTCTCCTTTAGGTTGGAACCCTTCTGATTCCCGATGAATGTGATAGCTCTTCCATCTATGGTACCGATACCTCCGATGAGGGCAGGATCATCTCCATAACATCTATCCCCATGGAGCTCCATGAAGTCATCACAGATCATGTTGATATACTCCAAGGAACCAGGTCTATCGACATGTCTTGCAAGACAGACTCTGTCCCAGGGTGTCGAGGGTTGAACCTCTCGATTCTTCTGGATTGGAACCAATCGTGCTTTCAGATCAGTGATCTCTCTATTAAGATCTAGCTTTTCCTCTTTTGCGAGTTTCTCTAGCTTACCTAGGAGTTCCCCTATATCTTCTCGTTTCTCACTCATATCAATTACCTCTGTTCGCATGGATCTCTAAGAGATACGCAAGGGTATCTCTCATATCCGTTCGGTGTACGATGGCATCTACGAAACCTTTTTCCAACTGGAACTCAGCTGTCTGGAAACCCTTCGGAAGTTTTTCTCCGATAGTCCCTTCGATGACTCTTGGCCCTGCAAATCCGATAAGAGCTCCCGGTTCTGCCATGATGATATCTCCGAGCATGGCAAAAGAGGCTGTGACACCACCTGTTGTTGGATGGGTTATCACGATGAACAGCGGAGTCCCTGTCTCTTCAAGAAGAGCTGCAGCACTTGAGGTCTTAGCCATCTGCATGAGAGAGAATATTCCCTCTTGCATTCGAGCTCCTCCTGATGCAGTGAATAGGATCACGGGAGTGTTCGTATCAGCTCCCTGGAGCATTGACTGAGTGATCTTCTCTCCGACGACAGAACCCATGGACCCTCCCATGAACTGGAAGGACATGATGCCGAGTATGGCCGCCTGTGCTTTGATAGAACAGGTACCGACTACTACTGCATCCTTCAGATCAGACTTTCTCTGATTCTGAGAGAGTTTGGTCTCATAGCCGATCAGTTCGATCGGATTCTGGGAAGTAAGATCTGCTGCGAACTCAGAAAAACTATCGGTATCAGCGATCTGCTGTATACGCTCAGCAGGTGTTAACCTGAAGTGATACCCGCATTCAGGACAGACATACAGAGCCTCTTCTAATTTCTTTCTCTGTATGGATACCTTGCATGAAGGGCAGTCAACAATATGTTTCATATCTAAATCTACCATGTATATTACTCCTGAAAGATTCGAGAATAGATATCGGTACCGAATGTACCGGATCTGAACAACGTGGAATTCAAGATGGTCATCTGTTCATCTAGGTTCGTCGTGATCCCTGATATCTCTAATTCACGCAGTGCTCGCAACATCATCTTGATACCTGCTGCTCTTGTCTCAGCATGGATGATGATCTTAGCTGCTAATGGGTCGTAGAAAGGACTGATAGACCCTCCCGTATACATATGGGTGTCTACCCGTACACCCGGCCCGAGTGGTGGGTTGAAGGCTTCGATCGGTCCCGGTGTCTTTGCATTGATCCTGCACTCCATAGCATAGCCGGTAAGACGGATCTGCTTCTGTGAATACCCTAAGGCTTCACCGCTAGCTACTCGGATCTGATCTCTGATGATATCAACACCGGAGATCGTCTCTGATACCGGATGCTCTACCTGTACACGTGCATTGACCTCCATGAAGTAGTGCTTATCCTTATAGACTAGGAACTCTACCGTTCCTGCACCAAGATAGTGGAGTTTCTTGAACAATCTCACAGCATCCTTACACATCTTATCTCGTTGAGAGGAGGAGAGGACCGTAGAAGGACTTTCCTCGATTAGTTTCTGATGGTTCTTCTGAACCGAACAGTCTCTTTCTCCAAGGTGTACGACATTCCCCTGAGCATCAGCGATCAGCTGAATCTCGACATGCCTCGGGTTCCTCAGATACTTCTCGATATAGATCGTCCCGTCCGAGAAGAAGGAGAGTGCCTCATGGGATGCGATCGCAAATGCTTCGCTCATCTCTGAGGGTTCCTCAACGATCCTCATCCCTCGTCCACCACCACCTGCGGCAGCTTTGATGATGATCGGATATTCGATCTTCTCTGCAATGGCCAGAGCCTCTTCTACTGAGGTGATCGGACCTGGGGAACCAGGAGTGAGAGGAAGACCTGCATCCTGAGCGGTCTTTCTTGCCCGCACCTTATTACCGACCTGGTCGATCGTCTCAGGTTCTGGTCCGATGAAGATCAGTCCAGCTTGCTGGACCTCTTTAGCGAACTCAGCATTCTCTGAGAGGAATCCAACACCTGGGTGAATCGCATCACAACCTTTTCCGCAAGCTGCAGCGATGATGTTCTGTGTATGGAGATAGCTCTCAGCTGATGCTGCGGGTCCAATACAGACTGAAGCGTCAGCCATCTTCACATGAAGAGAGTCAGCATCAGGTTCTGAATAGATCACTACTGATCTGATCCCGAGATCACGACAGCAGCGGATGATCCTGACAGCGATCTCTCCTCTGTTCGCTATGAGTATGGAGGAGATCATATACGTTTTACCTCTACTAGTGCTGCACCATATTCTACAAGGTCCCCATGTTGCGCAAGAATAGCTACGACTTCACAAGGGAACTCAGCCTCTAATCGGTTCATCATCTTCATCGCTTCGATGATACACAGAGCATCACCGGTCTTCACGATATCTCCCACCTCGATGAAGGGAGGAGCATCAGGTGCTGGAGTCCTGTAGAAAGTCCCGACGATAGGGGACGAGATGATGATACAATCATTCTCTTGAGGTACGTTAGGTTCTTCAGCCTGTTGTGCCGCAGTCATTGGGATTCCAGCCTGTCCACCGATGGGTGCAGCTGTGATAGTCTGGACCTGTATCTCTTTCTCTCGTTTTAATGTGATCTCTTTATTCTCTTCAGATATCTGAAGCTCTGTAAGGGATGATCTCTCGAATAGTTCAATGAGAGAAGATATATATTCAATTTCCATAATTTTCCTCCTAGTTATCTCAGGACTGTAGATACTACTGTCCATCTTCTGATATTAACAATATTATATTGCGCTGTCAATATTGACAAAATCCTAATAAATGTAAAAAATAAACTAGATTGATATATTTTTCGGAATAAACCCGAATAATGAGAAGAAACAGGAGAGATGATGGAGCAAAAGACCATACCACATATAATCATAGAATCAGTAGGTTCTTACGTCCCTGAAAGAAGAGTGACGAACGATGAACTGGCGAAGACGGTAGATACAAGCGATGAATGGATCAGATCACATACGGGGATAGGAGCAAGACATCTTGCTGAAGCTGATGTAGCTACCTCAGACCTCGCAGTCAAAGCAGCGCTTGATGCTATCGAAAGAAGTGATCTATCGTTAGAAGATATAGACGGGATCATCGTAGCGACAGCCACACCCGATTATAATGGATTTCCCTCTACTGCCTGTATCGTACAGGAAAAACTCGGACTTATCGGGGTCCCGGCCTTCGACGTAGTCGCAGGCTGTACCGGATTCATCTATGGGATCGAAGTCGCACGAGGATTGATCCTTGCAGGAACGATGAAACATGTATTGATGATCGGAGCAGAGAAACTCTCTAGTATCGTCAACTGGGATGATCGAAACACCTGTGTACTCTTTGGTGACGGTGCCGGTTGTGCACTGGTATCTACCGGAGAGGTAGAGACCACGAACAGAGGTATCGAGGATACGATCCTCTACGCTGATGGTTCAGGAGCTGACTGTCTTATGGTCCCTGGGGGTGGTTCAAAAGCACCAATAAGGGGTCGAGAAGTATCTATTGAAGATGTTACTATTACCATGGATGGACGAAAGGTATATAATTTTGCTGTGAAGCAGCTTAGTGAGATGACCAAGAACCTGATGGCGAACAATGGATTGACTATTGATGATATCGATATGATCATCCCTCATCAGGCTAATGACAGGATCATTCAGGCAGCTGCAAAACGACTTAAGATATCACCGGAGAAAGTCTTTGTGAATATCGAAGATTATGCGAACACGTCAGCAGCTTCGATCCCTATAGCACTGAAGACCTTAGAGGATCAGGACCGCCTTCACAAGGGAGATCGGATCATTATCGTAGGCTTTGGTGCAGGCCTCACTTCGGGAGGGAGTCTGATAGTATGGTAACACGAATCGGTTTATTCCCTGGACAGGGAGCACAGTATCCCGGTATGGGAAAAGATCTCTATGACCAGTCAAAAGCTGTTAGGGATCTCTTCGATCTGGCATCAGAGGCCAGTGGGAATGATATGAGAGATATATTATTCTCAGGTGATGAGGAGCTTCTTAAACGTACAGAATATACGCAAAGCTCGATCACTCTCGTGAATATCGCAGCATATACGCTTCTGCAGGATGCAGGTATCGATTGTGATATCTTCGCTGGATTCAGTCTTGGAGAGCTCTCAGCATACTATGCCGCAGGGATCATCGACTGCAGGAGTCTCTTCGAGATAACGAGCAGGAGAGGGAAGATCATGGCTGAAGAGGGGGCAATAGCCTCAGCCTCAGTCGGTGAACTCGGTATGGCCGCAGTCATAGGACTCGGGTATGATACGGTTGCAGACGTGCTGAAGCAGCAGGGTCTAGAGCATCTGTATATCGCTAATGATAACAGTAGCAAACAGGTCGTGCTTGCAGGACTCAAAGATGCAATCGATGCAGTCTCTCAGGCTATCAAGGAGGCGGGAGCTCGAAGGGTCATCCCTTTGAAGGTCTCAGGACCTTTTCATACTCCGCTCATGCAGGGCGCTGCAGATAGGTTCAGCACCTTCTTAGATACCTGTACGTTCAAAGACCCAAAGAGTGCCGTCTTTACGAATGTTCATGGAGGGATGGTCCTCACAGCAGAAGAGGCAAAGAGCTCTTTGGCAAAACAGTTGACCTCTCCAGTCAGATGGACGAAGATAGTAGATGATATCGTGAAGATGACAAAAGATGAGATAGATGGATGTTATGAGATCGGACCAGGAAAGGTCTTGACTGGATTCTGGAAAGCAGGATCCTCTCAAAGTTCCTGTATCCCTATTGGGACCTGGGAATCCTTGAATGAAGTAATAACCGCAGGGGGAAGATAATGGCAATGGAACTTGCAGGAAAAGTAGTTGTAGTGACTGGCGGATCTCGAGGGATCGGTCATGAGATAGTCCTGCGATCAATTGAGGAAGGGGCAGTGGTCTACTACCTCAGCAGATCAGCTGCGGCCGATCATGAAGAGCTGGTAAAAGATGAGAAGGTCACCTGGATCAAGACTGATATGGGTGATGAGGATTCGATCAGTAGTGCTTTCAAGACGATACTCTCAGAGGCTGGTAGAGTTGATGTATTGGTGAACAATGCGGGAATCACTCGAGATGGTCTGCTCATGAGGATGAAGACCTCCGATTTCGAGGATGTTCTGAAGATCAACCTCACCGGTTCTTTCATAGCCTGCAGGAGTATCGCTCGTGCTATGGCAAAAGCCCGGGGTGGAGCGATCATCAACATATCATCTGTGGTAGGGATTACCGGAAATGGTGGACAGACGAACTATGCTGCATCAAAGGCAGGACTTATCGGATTCTCCAAGAGTCTCGCACGGGAACTCTCTTCACGATCAGTACGCGTGAACGTGATCGCTCCCGGATTCATCAAGACAGATATGACTGATGTACTTTCAGATGAGATCAAAGAGAACCTTTCGCAGACGATCCCATTAAGTAGGATCGGGAATGCAGAAGAGGTCGCTGATGCTGTGGTGTTCCTAGCATCTGCTAGAGCCTCCTATATCACAGGGCAGGTCCTTGCTGTAGATGGTGGGATGACGATGTAGCATCAGCATGTATATGCTGAGATAGAATCATGAAAGACGTGATTCGTTGGAGAATGAGAATGATGAGACAAAAAAGAGTTGTGATAACTGGTATGGGTGTTGTTACACCATTAGGACATACGGTAGAAGAGTTATGGAGTAATATAAAGGCTGGTAAATCAGGTATTGGTCCTTTGACCAAGTTCGATACCACTGAGTATCCCTCAAAAGTGGCAGGAGAGGTCAAAGATTTTGACCCCACGACCGTCCTGGATAGAAAAGAGATGCGTGGAATGGCCGATTTTACCATCTATGCAGTATATGCTGCGATCAAAGCTATGGAAGCTGCAAAACTCTCAGACCTCGAGAACAGGCAGTTCGATCCCTACCGGACCGGAGTCTATCTCGGGAATGGGATCGGTGGATTCGAGGTAGCAGAGCAGGGTGTCGAGAAGCTGTTGACTAGGGGTCCTCGAGGTGTTCAACCGATGACTATCCCAAAGCTCATAGCAAATGAGGGTGCAGGGAACATCGCGATCAGATTTGGGGTGAAGGGGCCATGCAGTACTATCGTGACAGCATGTGCATCAGCTACCGATGCGATCGGTGCGGCATTTCAAGCCATCCGTTATGGGACTGTTGATACAGCGATCACTGGAGGATCAGAAGGTGCTATCACTCGATTGGGAGTTGCCGGTTTCTGTAAGATCCAAGCTCTCTCAACTAAATATAACGATACACCAGAAAAAGCCTGTAGGCCCTTTGATAAAGACCGAGATGGGTTCATCATCGGAGAGGGCGCTGGAATCCTGGTACTCGAAGAGCTAGAACATGCTAAAGCTCGTGGAGCTTACATCTATGGTGAAGTCTGCGGATATGGGATGACCTGTGATGCCTACCACCTGACAGCGCCGGACCCTACAGGAGATGGAGCCGCTCGAGCGATGCTTGCAGCAATCGAAGAGGCCGGGATCACCCCAGAGCAGATCGATTATATCAATGCACATGGGACCTCTACACCGGTGAATGATCCGATGGAGACCAAAGCTATCAAGAAGGCCTTTGGTGACTATGCATATAAACTTAAGGTATCTTCAACTAAATCGATGACCTCTCATATGGTCGGTGCAGCCGGGGCAGTCGAGGCTATCATCTCGATCATGGCGATCAGAGACAGCTTCTATCCAGCTACGATCAATATGGAGACACCAGATCCTGAATGTGATCTGGATTATGTCCCTAACAAGGGAATCGAGGGTGAGATCAACTATGCTCTAACTGAATCTTTGGGATTCGGAGGACATAATGGTGCGCTCGTATTAGGAAAATTCAAAGACTAACAGGAGAGCAGAATGGCAGATATCAAGAGTCTGATCCCGCATAGAGACCCGTTTCTCTTTGTGGATGATTTTATAGAAGTGAATAAAGAGACGATCATAGGGACACATACCTTCAAAGCGACAGATGTCTTCTTCAAGGGACACTTTCCAGAATACCCGGTAGTCCCAGGAGTCCTCTTAATCGAGATGATGGCTCAGTGCGGTGGTGCAGGATTAAAGGAGGCAGGTATCGTAAAGGGTGGACTGTTCTTCCTAGCGACTATCGAGAAAGCTAAATTCCGTAGACAGGTAAGACCTGGCGAGACTGCGATCATCGAGATAAAGAACTTAAGGACATCATCTCGTATGATCAAACAGAGTGGCGTGGTGACAGTGAATGAAGAGGTAGCTGCTGAAGCAACTTGGATGTGCTTAGTGAGTGAAGGAGAATAGCTATGATTATTAAACAGAAGATCATGCGTGGTGTGAGTCTGACGGCACATCCGAAAGGATGCGCCCAATTCACTCAGGAGCAGTTCGCTTGGGTAAAAGAGGCGGCTACCGGCACCTTTGATAAATATACTACTGGTGAAGCTCATACCTATCCTAAGAGGGTCCTTGTGATCGGAGGTTCAACCGGTTATGGACTGGCGACCCGTATCGTAGCAGGTGTTCTTGGGAAGGCTGATACGATCAATGTCTCCTTTGAAAGAGAACCAAGTGAGAAGAAGACTGCGACTCCAGGTTGGTACAATACCATGGCTTTTGAGCAGGAAGCACATAAGATGGGGCTTCGTGCAGATTCTATTCAGGGAGATGCCTTCTCTCATGAGATAAAGGCAAAGACCCTAGATCTAATCGAGAAGGAGTATGGTCAGGTCGATCTTGTCGTATATTCCCTTGCTTCACCTCTACGGATCGACCCTGATACAGGTGAAGCCTATCGGTCTGTTCTGAGGACAACAAGTGAGACCTACTCTGCAAAGAGTATCGATCCCTTCAAAGAGCTCATCTTGGTCGCTGAGGTCGGACCTGCTACAGAAGAGCAGATCGCTCATACAGTCAAGGTCATGGGTGGAGAGGATTGGACCCTTTGGATCAAGGCTCTCAAAGAGAGAGACCTGTTAGCCACGGGGTGTAAGACAGTAGCCTATTCTTATATTGGACCAGAAGTGACATTCCCGATATACAGAGAAGGTACTATCGGACAAGCGAAAGAACATCTAGAAGCTACTGCAAAAGAGCTTCAAGAGTTACTTAAGGATATTGATGGTGCTGCATATGTCTCAGTCAACAAGGCTCTCGTAACACGTGCAAGTTCAGTCATACCTGTCGTACCTCTATATATTACGATCCTTTATCGGATCATGAAAGAGAAAGACCTGCATGAGGGATGCATCGAACAGATGTATCGATTAATGACAGAGCGTCTTTATCAGGAAGATGGTGTACCTGTTGATGAGGCAGGAAGGATTCGTCTTGATGATTGGGAGATGCAAGAAGATGTGCAGACGCAGGTCCAAGCAGCCTGGGATACTATTAAACAGGAAAATCTTCAGCAACTAGCAGACCTCGCGGGATTCCGTAATGAGTACGAGAAGATTCATGGATTTGGATGTACAGATATAGATTACTCACAGGAATGTGATCCAAGAGTGATCGATTAGGAATGGTGACGCAAAGCTCGTGGGCCTTGTGTGATCTTCAATAACATGTAACTACTACCTATAAGACCGCCTGAACTCAGGCGGTCTTATTATATCTAGAGAGGAAACTTCTCGACTGGATTCAATGTCTCGAAGTGGATCTTGTTCAGATGTCGAACTTCATAGAAGAGCCAGATGGCTGTGATCAAAGTCGCAAGTATATCAGCGATAGGGAATGCATACCAAACTCCATCTATACCGATGAATCCTGGAAGAAGCAGTACCAGAGGGATCAAGAAGATGAACTGTCTGCTAAGTCCCAAGAATAGTGCAGGGAATGCTTTTCCGATACTCTGAAAGAGAGTTGATCCAATAGCTTGAACCCCTATGAGAGGCATCGTGATCATGACGATCCGCAATGCTGGTGCTGCGAGATCGATAAGGCTCTGATCACTCGTGAACATCGATAGGAGCAGTCGAGGGAACGCCTCGACGACGATCGTGGCAAAAGAGCCCATGACCGTAGCTACTGCCATTCCAAGGTAGAGAACTTTTTTAACCCTATCGAACTGTTTAGCTCCATAGTTGTACCCGGCGATCGGCTGGAACCCTTGGACGATACCGAAGATCGGCATCAGGAAGAAGACCATCAGTTTGCTGATCATCCCATATGCTGCGATCGACATACCATTACCATAGAGACCTAACATATTGTTGACAGACATTGCCATCGCACTAGTCCCGGTCTGTCTGACGAAGGTCGACATACCGAGGACTGAGGTCTCTCGTAATATAGGGAAAGATATCTTAAAGGATCTTCGTTTGAGAGGAAGTATACTCTTCTTTCTAACGAGGAAGGATATTGCTAGGGTAGCGCTTGAGATCTGGCTGATCACCGTAGCGATAGCAGCTCCACGTATACCAAGACCGAACCCAAAGATGAATATCGGGTCAAGGATAAGATTCAATCCAGTTCCAACGACCATGACCATCATCGCGAATTTTGCCTGTCCTTCAGCTCTTGCGAGATTGTTCACACACATAGAGACCGATAAGAAGGATGCTCCCAAGAGGATCACACTCATATATTCTACAGCGTAGGGAACGATATCATAGGTCGCACCAAAGAATATGAGAATAGGTTCTAAGAAGAGGAGACCGACAACGGTTATGATCACACCTGTGATGATAGTAGCGGTGATCGCTGTCCCCGCCGCCGCCGCCGCAGCTTCAGGATCTTTTTCTCCAAGCTTTCTCGATACGATCGAGGCTGCTCCAACTCCATACATCTGGGCAAATGCTCCAATGAGCATCTGGATCGGGAATCCAATACTCAGTGCAGCGATCGCTAATGGACCAACTCCCTGTCCGACGAAGATCGTATCAACGAGGTTATATAAAGCATTCACGATCATTCCGATCATGGCTGGTACTGATAATCTGGCAAGTAGTTTACCGATGGGTTCGGTTCCCATAAAGTCTCTTTCCGGCGCTGTAGGTCTCTTCTTATTCATCTTCTAGTCTCTCCATTTTATCTATGATAGTCCTTATCGTTTCGATCGATGTTCTAAACGAGGTCTGTTCATGTTCGGTCAGCCGTGAGAGTTGCCTCCCAAACAGCTGTTCAGCTTCGAGTTGACATGCTGCTGCGACAGATGCACCTTTATCGGTCAAACGGACGAATACCTTACGTCTATCCGCATCAGAGCGCTCTCTGACGACATACCCCTGTTCGAGAAGATTATCTATCACCGTAGTCATCGAACCCTTTGTCAATCCAATACGACGACAGAGGTCTCCCATGGTACTGGTCTTGAATTTTTGTAGTTTGATCAGGGTATGGAGCTGCGTCTGATTGAGACCCAGTTCTTCACTGGTCTTAGATCTGAAATCCTTCATGATCGTATGTATGGTTCTTGGAAACAGTTCTGCTAACTGTTGAAATACTGTCTGTTCCATCATGCTCCCTTTGTTTGATTTATAATTGTTTGAAATCAAATTATTTGCAATCGAACAATAGTGGAATAAACATAAAACATCAAGTATATTGAGGATCAATATGGTAAGATACTAATGAAATGTGAGGTTATACGATGGAAGAGAGACTGCAAGATTTGGAAATATCATTCACGTATCAGGAAGATACGGTAAGATCACTCAATGAAGTGGTCATAGATCAGGGTAAGAAGCTCGAAGAGCTAGAAATACTCATAAAGAAATTGACAAGAAAAGTTGAGGAACTCGTAGAAATAGCGGGAGAGGACTCCATGCCTCATGAACGTCCTCCCCACTACTAGGATCTATTTATGCTCCCATAAAGAGCTTGATATCATCTTCAACAGTTCCGATTCCTGCGATACCGAAGGTCTCGATTAATACGTTAGCTACATTTGGTGAGAGGAATGCTGGAAGTGTTGGTCCGAGGTGAATGTTCTTCACTCCGAGATACAACAATGCGAGTAATACGATTACCGCTTTCTGTTCGTACCATGCGATATTGTAGGAGATAGGGAGTTCGTTGATATCTTCGAGCTCGAAGATATCTTTCAGTTTTAGAGCAATGAGTGCCAATGAGTATGAGTCATTACATTGTCCTGCATCTAATACTCGAGGGATACCACCGATATCACCTAAAGGAAGTTTGTTGTATCGGTATTTTGCACAACCTGCTGTTAAGATCACTGTATCCTTGGGGATCTCTTTCGCGAACTCTTCGTAGTATTCTCTACCCTTCATTCGACCATCACATCCTGCCATGACGAAGAATTGCTTGATAGCTCCTGATTTGACAGCTTCAACGATGGGACCTGCAAGCTGGAAGACCTGGTCATGAGCGAATCCACCAACGATAGAACCTTTCTCGATAGTCACAGGTGCTTCACATTTCTTAGCATGTTCGATGATCTGTGAGAAATCCTTTGGATTTCCTTCGACTCTCTCTGGGATATGTGTACATCCTGGGAAACCTGAAGCTCCAGTCGTATAGATCTTCTCTTTATATGAATCTTTTGGAGGAACGATACAGTTGGTAGTGAAGAGGACAGGGCCATTGAATGACTCGAACTCTGTGTGCTGTTTCCACCATGCATTTCCATAGTTACCCTTGAGGTGTGCATACTTCTTGAACTTAGGGTAGTAATGCGCTGGGAGCATCTCACCATGAGTATATACATCGACTCCGGTTCCTTCTGTCTGTTCTAGTAGTTCTTCAAGATCTTTCAGGTCGTGACCTGAGATAAGGATCCCTGGGTTAGTATCTGCTTCGATAGAGACCTCTGAGATCTCAGGGTTCCCATAAGATTCTGTATTTGCTTTATCAAGGAGTGCCATGGCTGATACGCCGAATTTTCCCGTCTCAAGAACGAGTGCGACAAGTTCATCTACTGATAATGAATCATCAAGTGTCGCTGCTAATGCTCTGTACATGAATGCAGTCAATTCATTATCTTCATATCCAAGATTATCTGCATGCTCATTGTATGCTGCCATACCTTTGAGTCCATAGATGGTGAGTTCTCGTAAAGATCGAACATCTTCATTCTCTGTTGCAAGAACACCAACTGTCGCTGCTTTGATCTCATACTCTGAAGTACTAGTAGGCTGCCATACTGCAGCATCTGGTTTCTCTGAAGGTACAGAATCTCCTGCGATAGAGGATGCCGCTCTTCTATACTCTAAAGCTTGAGTGATCTTTCTCTCGAAGTAATCCTGATCGAAGTTCGCATTCGTGATAGTCGCGAACAATCCCTGTGAGAAGAATCGATCTAGACCGTCTAGGTTTATCTCATTTACTGAGTTCTCTTTGTACCAAGAGATCCCCTTGAGTACGAACATGAGTAAGTCCTGCATATTTGATGTTGTATCTGATTTTCCGCATACACCCTTGATGGTACATCCGGTTCCTTTTGCCGTTTCCTGACATTGGTAACAAAACATTAATAAATCCTCCATAACCATGATTAAGCATGGTCTTACATAAATTATTCCTTATCATAAACGGGACAAAGTGTTATTTCGGTAACACAGGTTACGGTATCGATAAAAAAATATTATTTTAGATGGTGATGATATCGTATCCAGCTACGATATACTCTTCTATACTTGGATGACCAAGCATGTCGCCTAAGAGTGTCAATCTCATACGTTTAGCTGTTTCCATGGTTCCCATGGTCGATGAGCATGCAGCACATACCCCGGCGATCAGTCCGTGTTCGATACATTCATGGAACTTTCCCGCAAAAGGGGAGGCTCCTGATTCGAATTCAGGGAGCAGCTTTGTTGCTGAACCTTCTATGATGAGCATCGTATCATACCCTTTCTGATAGAGGTCTAAGGTGTTCAGCAGCGCGTGAGCAAAACACATCATCTCTCCATTGAATGCAAACATAGCTACTTTCTTATTCATTTTTCTCTCCTATGGGAAACAAACTCGGAAGGGCGGATCCAAAGAGCCGTCCAGTGTTCATCAATAGTCCGCTGAGTAACAGGCTCCATCTTATGTGGAGTGAAGAACTCGCGAATATCCTTTTTTAGTAACTTGGGATTCTTTGAATCTCCTTGTTTAGGGAAACAGAACCAGAATAGGGCATCCTTCGCCATAGCACGCAGTAACTGCCCCGTCATGTCCTTCTCAGACCAACGC
>CAZLZY010000003.1:0-28155 GCA_964564075.1 uncultured Spirochaetales bacterium | reverse complement strand
CTCAAATTAGAGCTTCATTCGCTGTTTCGACCAACACTGTGCAAATGATGGTTTATATCTTTTCAGGGTCATCAAATAACGCATAGAGAATCTCATATTTAAAATGATCATGGTAGGAGACGAAGCGCATAGCATCATAGTAATCAAGGTTATCACTGATGATGAAGTTACCCGTCTGCCCAGGTCCCCAGGAGAACATATCTCGTCCGAACTGAAGGTTCCAACCATCATCTCCACCAGAGATGAAGGCGCGATACGGTGTCTCAAAATCTACATACTGCATATCGAAGAAGTTCGTATTGAAGGTGTCTTTATACAGATAGGATGCAACTACCTTCTGTAGGGTATCTGGACTAATAGGGTCTTCTTCTGCAAAGAGAGCTTTATGGTATTCAAGCTCACAATAGGTATATAACCAGTCATGCATCCCAATATCGATATACATCTTCATGATGGGGGCTCGATCTTCATAACCGTAGATCCAGTCCTCTTCAAGGTCAAATTCAGTACTATTCGAGTGGTAATAGCCCTCACCATATACTGTCAGCCCGATACCAAGCTGGTATCCATCTTCAACTGGGAATCGTAGATCAGTATCATATACGACATCACTTACTGATTCGTAAAGAGTCTTCGCGGGTCTAGAGAGACTCTCTTTGGGTAATAATTCAAAGAGATTCTGTGCCTCTCCATAAGACCAAGGTCTTGATGTAGAAGGTAGGGCTCTTCCACTGAGAATGAAGAGCGAATCCATATCTTCATATATTCCAGAACTCAAAGGTATGATGTTCTGAAGATTCTCACTGTATAACATCCCACCACTTACAACGATGATCAACAAGATCATTCCAAACACACTTTTTCGCATTATATTGCTCTCCAACCAAAGAATTCACAACTCATTTTATCCAACATCATATCGGTTAGCAGGAGGAGATTCAACCATAACACCTAGCATAACACAAGTTATTTACAGGTAAAACCTTATATCAAAACGAAATAAAAAAAAGACCCTTTCGGATCTTTTTTTGTGTGATCTATATGCTGAGTCCTACCTATTCACCGATGCTGAGAAGTTCAACTTCAAAGATAAGCATTTTGTTGGGTTCGATCACTGGAGGAGAACCTGCTTCTCCGTATGCAAGATCGGGATGGAGGAATAGTCGATACTTAGATCCTACATTCATCAACTGTAGTCCTTCTACCCAACCAGGAATCACTCCACCTAGTGCAAAAGTTGCTGGATTACCACCTTCATAGGAGCTCTCAAAGACTAATCCGTTCACGAGTGATCCTTCATAATGAACAGTCACTACATCAGATGCAGTAGGTTTTACCCCATCACCTTCAACGAGAACTTCATACTGAAGTCCGCTTTCGGTAGTGATGATCCCATCTCGTCCTTTATTAGCCGCTAGGAATGTATCCGCTTCTTCCAAGTTCGCACTAGATACTTCAGCCTGTGCAGCAGTCTCTTCTTCCATCATCAGGGTTTGGAACTCCATGAGGATCTCATTGATCTGTTCCTGAGAGTAGTATCCCTCTTCACCCTGCAAAGCTTCATTCATTGCCATGGAGAAGTAATCAACATCGAATTCTAATCCATCTTGCACATAACTCTGTGTGAACAGATATCCAAATGCATAACTGAATCTTTCAAGCATGGTCTCAGGTTCAGGTAGAGCCCTTCCCCATTCAACGGTCTCTTGTGTCGTTTCTACAGCAGCAGCCTCTTCAAGTGCACTTTCTTCTTTTGCACAAGAGATGAATCCCAGAACGGCGATCAAAGCGATCGCTGAAAGAAGTATGATTGTTCGCTTCATGTTAGTCCTTCCTTAATACGCAGTATTTGTAATTGATTAAAACTATAGCAAAGTAATTAGTAAATTGATAGTCCCTTGGGAATTCGTTTATACTAGAATGTTTAAGATATTAAAAGGTTGTAATATGTGACTTCTATTCCTATAATAATAAACATGAGAAAGCTAATTTTCATCCTAGGTATCATCTTCATCATACTGACATTTGCGACTCTGATCATTCAAACCGCATCAATACATAATTTCACACCGATCGAAGAGGGTTACCTCGATCTGTCAGAAAAGAGCTACGATGAGATTGAGACGGTCCTCCTTCAAGGTGAATGGGAGTTCTACCCCCAGATGCTACTAACACCAGATGAACTTTCTCACATATCATCACCAGAGGAATATGGTGGTGGATACATACAGGTCCCTTCCCAATGGATCTCTTATGAATCGATGACCAGAAGAGGTATGGGAACCTACCGGATAAAAGTAGATCTACCCTCTTCAGGCTACTATGCTCTTGCGATGAAATCGGTATACACATCGTTTGAACTCTTCGTAAATGGAGAATCACTTCTAGAGATCGGTACTGTAGGCATGGGAGAATCAACGAATAACCCTCAGTTCAAACCTGCTACTACTACCTTCTATACAGATGAAGCATCAGCCGATATCATCTTTCATATTGGGAACTTCGACCACCGGAAGGGTGGTCTTGTTCAAGATATCGTGTTCGGGACTCCCGATGAGATCCGTCATCTTTTCTTAGTCGAGAACACGTTCAATGTCTTTTTAGCAGGTATCCTCTTCATGATGGGAATATTCCTCCTAACCTTCTTCGGAAAGTCTAATAGGGATGTAGGTATTCTCTACTTTGGATTCTTCTGTCTGATCATATCATTGAGAACCGTATTCAATAATACGATACCGATCCTTCAGCTATTCCCGAACTTCCCCTTCGCTTTAGAGATGAAACTTGAATATCTGACGATCCCATTAGGGGTACTTACGTTTGCTCTATACAGTCAGGCAAGTTTCTCTAAGATCCTTCATGAGAAGGTGACATCAGTCATCGCGATCATTTGCGGACTATATGCAGTCCTGATCCTTGTAACCAGTACCCTCGTATATAATATCTTCTTGAACGCCTTTGATGCATTGATCGCAATATATGCCGTCTATTGGATGTTCATGATGCTCAAAGCATGGTTCAAAGACCATCAAAGCACCTCTACGATTGTCCTAGGTGGATTCATATTAGCTATCTCGGTACTTAACGAGATCCTCTTCTATACGAGTCCCTCATTCTCCTCTTTCTTAACCTATAACCTGATCCCATTTGGGATGTTCTTCTTTGTCATCACTCACTCCTTCGATTTCTCCCATCGCTACCTAGAAGCATTACAGATCTCGAAGGATCTTACTGAAGAGTTGGAGAGAAAAGTCTATCTTCGTACGAATGAGCTGAATCAGGCTAATGAACGACTCTTATTGATGGCCACCACCGATGAGTTGACGGGTCTTTGGAACAGGAATGAGCTACAGAGGAAAGCACAGGCAGAAGCGAGTACGTTCAGTCCCGATATCGCCACCTCTTTCTCAGTCCTCTATATGGACCTTGATAACTTCAAATACTATAACGATACCTACTCTCATGAGACAGGAGATATGGTCTTAAAGGAATTCGCTCAAGTATTGCAATCCTTTTGCTATAACAGGACCTCCGCCTTCCGGCTCGGTGGGGATGAGTTCGTTATGTTCTTGCCAGCTTGTGATAAGGAAGGTGCGACTGTTCGAGCAAGTCATATACTCGAGAGATTTCCTGAGATGAATAAGAAGATCCAGGAGTCCTTACAGCTCAATTCTTCTACACTCATCGATATTCCACAGAGACATCACATCACCTGCTCGATAGGTATCGCAACCCATTACAAGCAGAAGATCGATATTGATAATCTAATCAGACATGCGGATGAAGCTCTGCTTTCTGCAAAGACCTCAGGAAAGAACAGATACGTAGTGAAGGACTAATACTATCTATCGTAGATAGAAGACCCTGAAGCATCAATGGCAACAATCACAGGAAAGTCTCTCACATCGATCTCATAGAGGGCCTCAGGTCCAAGATCTTCATAAGCTAAGACCTTCACGGCTTTCACACATTGAGCATACAATGCGCCACAGCCACCGAAAGCAGTAAAATAGACACACCCACGATCTTTCACAACCTGCCTGACCTCTTCACTTCTCGGGCCCTTTCCGATCATGCCGATCAACCCCTCTTTCATAAGAGTAGGTGTGAACGGATCCATCCTTGCAGAGGTCGTAGGACCACAGGACCCGATGACGAACCCTTCTGGTGCAGGTGCGGGGCCCATGTAGAAGATCGTCTCTCTTGCAAGAGATATTGGGAGTTTCCCGTAGTTCTTAAGTTCATTCGTCAATCTCAGATGCACCTGATCTCGTCCGACTAGCATCTTCCCATTCAGGTATACTTCATCACCGATGATGAGCTCTGATACGATATCAGCTCGTAGTGGTAGGTCAAGATCATATCTCATAGAAGATCCCCCTCTCGATCGAATACCATCTCAGCCTTTCGGTCAGCCCAGCAGTTGATGCTTACAGCCACAGGCAGACCAGCTATATGGGTAGCTTCAGCTTCGATCATCACCCCTAAGGCTGTGACAGTGCCACCGAGCCCTCCTGCCCCTATCCCGAGGCCCTGGATCCGGTCGAAGATAGCTCTCTCAAGTTCTGCATATCTCAGATCCTCATGGATAGACCCGAGCTCTCTCGTGAGGGCCCTCTTTGAGAGTATAGCAGCACGATCAGAGGTTCCTCCGATCCCTACCCCGACCACTACCGGAGGACAGGGTTTCCCACCGGCCTTCTTCATGATCGAGACTACCGCATCCTCTACACCTTCAGCCCCTTTTGTAGGGTTCAGCATCTCGAGTCCACTACAGTTCTCACTACCGAATCCTTTCATAAGGAGATGAATCGAGATCGTAGCACCAGGGACAGACTCAAAGTAGATGATCGCAGGTAGGTTCGTCTTCGTGTTCTTCCGGTCAAAGACCGGTTCATCGACTACGGACTTCCTAAATGAACCATCCTCATAGGCTCGTTCTATCCCCCGTTCTAAAGCAGCTTTGATCCTACCAAGAGAGACTGTCAACTCCTCTCCTATATCAACGAAGGCAAGTACCATACCGGTATCCTGACACATCGGTAATCGCTGTTCTTTCGCGATCGAGAGGTTCTTTAGTATATGGGATAGGACTACTGAGCCACTATTCTCAGCTGCCTCATGTCGGACTGCTGAGTGCAGAGCACTGAGAACATCCTCAGACAATTCGACTCCTGCTACTAGCAATCGGGCATAAACAGTTTCTTCAAGTTTCTTTTCAAGGTCTAACATATCCATAGGGTTACTATAACGATTTTCCATCCAATGCAAAAGATATGGGTTGAAGTATTGGTTTAATATTATGATAATAGAGGCGAAAGAATAATCCATGCAACAAGGAGAGATCCTATGACCTTACGGGAAGTATTAGATAGTGTAGGGGGCGAAGTCATTTGCGGTGAAGACCAGCTTGACCGCTCGGTAAAATTAGGGTTTGCATCAGATCTCATGAGTGAGGTTCTGACCCTACTTGATGATGATATCTTACTGATCACAGGATTATCGAATATACAGTCTATCAGAACGGCAGAGATGTCTGACATCAACCAGATCCTGTTCGTTAGAGGAAGGAAACCGACTCCTCATATGATCGAACTCGCTAAAGAGCATCATATCGTATTGATGTCTACCCAATTCTCAATGTTCAAAGCAAGCTACCTTCTTTGTGATAAAGGATTATGTCCTGTCTACTAGGACATGAGTACAATTATGAATAAGACATATGCAATACCAGCTAGTGATTTTTCTCATGCAGGACAGGCTTCTAGTGAGATCAAGAGACTACTAAAACAATTGAATATACCACCAAAGATCATAAAACGTGTTGTCGTATCACTATATGAGGCAGAAGTGAATGTGGTGGCTCACTCTCAGGGTGGAGAGGTCCATTGTTCGATCGACCCCGAACATATTCAGATAACCGTCTCAGATAGAGGCCCGGGAATCCCCGATGTAGCCTTAGCTATGTCAGAAGGTTTTTCTACTGCATCTCAAGAGGTAAGAGAGATGGGGTTCGGTGCAGGTATGGGACTACCAAACATGAAGAACAACACGGATAAGATGAAGATAAAGACCTCCTCTCAGGGAACGACTATCTTCATGGATATCTCATTTACGGAGACTGATGCATGAAAACGGACAGCTTCTACCATGCGCTAACCGTACGCGAGGAGCTCTGTCAGGGGTGTACTCGTTGTATGAGGAATTGCCCGACTGAGGCGATCCGTCTATTTCAGGGTAAAGCACACGTGAATCCTGATAAATGTATCGACTGTGGTCAATGCATGGATGCCTGTCCCTATGATGCGATCGTCATCGAGCAGGATGACTTCGAGAAGATCTTCAGCTACGACTATCGGGTAGCCATCCTACCCTCCGTGTTCATCGGCCAGTTCGATGATGAGATACCTGAACGATATATCTATAAATCGCTCCTTGATATCGGCTTCAACGAGGTCTACGAAGCAGAGTTCGGTGTTGATATCTTAAAGACCATCGGTAATAGTTTCAGCACCTATGCTGATGATAAACCGGTGATCTCCTCATATTGTCCAGCGATCGTCAGACTCATACAGATCAAATATCCCACATTAGTGAAGAATATCAACCTGCTGAGACCTCCTGTGGAGATCACAGCCATGTATATCAGAAAGCAACTACTCGACAAAGGTATCGATCCTCAGGATATCGGGATCTTCTATGTGACCCCCTGTGCAGCGAAGATCGCTCAGATCAAATCACCAGAACAGCAGAAACCCGAAGATATCTTCACCGGGGTGATCAATCTTGATTATATCTATAACCTTGTTCAGCGAAACATATCGAGAAACAAGAAGAACCTAGAAGAATCATCAGTAGACCTTCCCATACCACCGCTTACCCCTGATGCAGGCCTTTGGAGCCTTACGACTGGGGAGTGTAGTACTGTCACAGGAAGGACCCTTGCCATAGATGAGATCCATAATGTTATCGATTTTCTGGAAAAACTTGAGAACGATGAGATAAAGAACCTCGACTTTCTTGAACTGAGAGCCTGTGCCGGCGGATGTGCCGGGGGAGTCCTGAATCCGGGGAACCGTTTCCTCGCTAAAGAGAGACTCTCTCACCGTTCACAGAGTATGAAGGAGATCACCACAGAACAGGAAGAGATGATCTGTAAACAGACTAACTACCTACAGCACTATATCAAGCGTGATAGGATCGAGGCTAAATCAGTATTCCAACTTGATGATGATATCTCTAAAGCGTTAGAGAAGATGGAGAACTATCAGAAGGTCCTCGCAGCCCTCCCAGGTATCGACTGTGGACTCTGTGGCGCCCCCTCCTGTTCTGCATTAGCAGAAGACATCTCAAAAGGGATTGCCGATATCTCCCAATGTGCAGTACTTAAACTGCGAAGATCAGGGGATACCGTCGCTATCAAGAAGGTATGGGGAAACTCATTGGAACCTCATGAGAATCGATCATAGGGGAAGGTTTTGAGCCTTCTGCATCCCATGAGGAAGCAGAGTCTTCTCCTTCTCATACAAATCCTGACTACATAATACCACCACAGACTGTTCCCTCTCCAAAGCAGAAAGAAGTCGCTTCGCTGCGTTGATGATCGCCTCAGTATCAGCAGAGAGCATCAACTCCCTTCGCTCTTCTCGCAGAGCATCTGTGATCCCATAGATAAGACGTCTGAAGCCGATAAAACTCATCTCAGAAGGAGACATGTTTCGTACATCCTTCCCGACGATAGCTATCACTGAGAGTTCTACCTTCTCTGCATTGATCTCACCAGCTGCAATAGATTCAAGACTCTTCTTATAATCAGCTAAGGTCAAAGAGACTCTTGGGTCTCGATAGGAGGAGAAGGTTCCCATATGTTCGATGACATCGATGCTAGCTGAGGCACCATAAGCACCTCCGACTACACGGATAGCTTCCCAGAAATGGTTCGTCCTCAGTATATGAGTCAATATAGATTCGTATACTTGTCTAGGATCTCCAAAAGGAGATGCAGGGAATGCTTGTGCGGTATATGCGACATGTGCAGGGATGATGAAGGTCTCACCATAGAATCTTGGAGTATCATCCTCAACCACTGGGGTCTCTTTCTTTCCCTTCTTTGAGGATAGAGGAGACCCGGTAGGGAACTCATGGAGCAGATGATGTACCTGCTGTTTGAATAACTCTAGTGAGTTCTCTTCACAGGTCAGGTTAATGAGTAATCTATTTTTAACGATCACTCGATCTCTGATCTCTCCCATACTCCTAGCTATAGCGAGGATTGCCTCTTCATCCTCAACATCTATCTCATTATTGAAAAACCACTGTCCGAATCCCTTCCAGGAATCTTCCAAGGCTGCAGCTCGACTGATCTGAGCACTTGCCCTCAGGGCTGCATACTGTGATCCTGCAGGTATGATACTTTGGGTGAAGTCAGACCGCTGCTCAAGAAGAATATCTTTGATCCTCTTCACGTTCCATAATTCAGAGGTAAGAAGGATCTTTCTGACAAGGTCTAGTGCCTGTTCATTCTCCTCTCCTAACATCTTCATCCGGAAGATCAGTAACTTCTTCGGCTCATCAGTAGCTGCTTCCAATCTGCAAGAGAACCCACCAGTGATTCCAGCGAGCATTCGAGAGACCTCATCATAGGAGTGACCAGGGATCCCTGTCATATAGATCAGTCTGCTGAAAAGCGGTAGAAGCTGTTCTAGCTCTTTCGGGATACCAGCAACATCGAAGATCAGGTCCAGATAGGAGATACCGTTCGTGAACATGTTCTGCGTATAACAGGGTAGCCCATCGATAGTATCTTCTGTGACTGGGAACTTACTGATCTCAAGGGGTAGATCTTCACGTGTCAGTCGAGGGATCTTAGCCAGCTCTTCAGGAGCATCTGCTGTAGTTTGGAAAGCAAGGAACTTCTTCTGTTCCTCAGTATGGAGTCTCTGCTCTTTCTTATTCATCTTACTAGAGAGAAGATTGAGTCGTTTCTGCAGCTCCTCATCAAAGAGTCTATTATGATCCTTATGAGGAGTGACTGTCACCACTGAGGTATGCGGGTTATTGAGAAGGTGTTCTTTGATCCAGTTCTCAAGATATCCTCCAGTCTCACAACAGTTAGTTATCAAATATTTAAGACGCGTCATCACCGGTTCGAAGAGTAAGGTATCTTCAGGAGCTAGCCCATGAAGCCATCCACGAACGACTCGAGTCATCACTCGTAATCCTGTCGGGATACCACCGCGAATCTCTCGATGCTGGAACTCTATCCGATGAATAGCCTGATCGATCAATTCGGAGGAGATCCCGTCCTTCAATAGGACCTGATACTCATCTTTGATCAGCTTCTCGAAAGCCTCTCGTCTTTGGGGATCGGTACCTCTGATACCTACAGTGAAGACCACATTCTTGAAATCTGAATCCATGCCACTCACTGATGCGATATCACTACCGAGACCTGATTCGATGATCGCCTTATAGAGGGGAGCTCCTGGATTACCTAAGAGGATCTCCACAAGAAGTTCTAGTGTCATGACATCTAGAGGATCATGGATCGAGCAGACCACGGAATTGATCGTTATCGTTGATTTACCCTTAGGACTCTCACCTTTGAGTAGTGGACTCGTATATTCGCTTTTCACCGGTGCAGCCCATACTTTTGGGTCTGCTACGGCATGGTTGAGCTTTATCGCAGTGAACTCCTTCAGATATCCATCTTCAAGGAACTGTAGAAGTTCATCTATTGGAATATCTCCATAGAGATAGAGTCTCCCGTTTGAAGGATGGTAGAACTCTGCATGGAAACCGGTGAATTGCTCATAGGTCAGATTGATGATCTCGGTTGGATCCCCACCAGAATCAAAACCGTAGGGAGTATCAGGGAATAGGGACCTGATCGAGTGCTCTGCCACGATAGAATCATGGTCTGAATAGGCGCCCTTCATCTCATTGAAGACGATACCATCATAGGAGAGTTCACCTTTAGGATCCAGGGTGACTCGAATCCCCTCCTGCTTGAAGGTCTCTTTCCGTAATAGGGGAAAGAATACGGCATCAGCATATACTGAGAAGAGATTGTAGAAATCCTTCTTCAACGGTGATGCTGCGGGATAGATGGTCTTATCAGGATAGGTCATAGCATTGAGAAAGGTGTTCGCACTACCTTTCATCAGCTCAAGGAAGGGGTCCTTTGTAGGATATGATCTTGATCCAGCGAGGACTGAGTGTTCGATGATGTGAGGTGTCCCGTAGCTATTCTTCGGTGGTGTCTTGAATACGAAGCCGAATACGTTCTCAGGGTCAGCATTGGCGATCTTATAGATCTCAAATCCTGTCGCATCATGCTTGAACAGTGATCCTGTCCCATTCTGCTCGGGTAAATCTTTCTTTGATACTAATGTGAATCCATGAATACCGTCACGGGTCTCTCGTTCAGCCATACAAGCTCCTTCAATGACTAGTAAAGGACAAAATCTCTTATAGATTTTGTCCTTCACTAGTCTCAACATTATAAGGAAGTGCAGGTCACTTGTATAGACCGGAGAAGATAAAACAGTAAAATGAGACCTTGCTTAACTAGAATAGCATCTGATACTATGATCCCTATGGATATTGAATATGCTAGGAAACGCAGTGAACTCTATCAGAGGGTCAGAGGATTCTTCAATACAAGAGAATACCTCGAAGTAGAGACCCCCATCCTATCAGAGACACTCATACCAGAATCGACCATCTCCTGTTTCTCAACCCAATTCAGGAGTGATTTCCACACCTCACGAGACTACTATCTCATCCCATCACCAGAAGTCCACATGAAAAGACTCATCGGAGAGGGTTATGGGAATATCTATCAGATAGCAAAATGTTTTCGTAATGCTGAGCAGCTCGGTTCACATCATAATCCCGAGTTCTCCATGCTCGAATGGTATACCATGGATGCAGATTATAGAGATTCGATCTCACTGACTGAAGAACTGATCCAAGCTTTGGTAGCTGAGGACACTCCCCGATTCGTCAGTAACCCCTTTGAGGTCATGACCGTAGCAGTGGCTTTCAAGAGGTATACACACCTTGACCTAGAGACCCTCCTAAGACCCTCACAGATGAGAGAAGCTATAAGGCAGTTGGGTCTGAGTGATAGCTCAGCACATGCGAACTGGGAGGAGATGTTCAATAGGATCTTCCTTACGTTCATCGAACCAGAACTTGATAGGGATCATCCAGTAGTACTCACCGATTATCCTAAAGCATTGCAGTGTCTCGCCAAACCTATAAAAGGCTCTCCCTATAGAGAACGATGGGAACTCTATATAGGTGGGATAGAAATTGCGAACTGCTATACGGAGATGACGGGTGCTACTGATGTAGAACACTATTTCTCCGACGAATATGCTCAGTTATGTACCCTTAGAGCAGAATCCGGAGAGACTATCCCGGATATCGATGATTCCTACCATGAGATATTCACTACAGATTACCCAAGCTGCTCAGGTGTAGCGATCGGGCTAGATCGCCTCCTCATGGCAATACACTCTATTAAGACTATTCAGGGGGTGATTTTATTTCCATTCTCTGATACAATCGGCAGACGCTAGTTAATCTAGCTTCTCATCAATCAGATGTATGTAAACGATTCTCACGTTGGGAAATAATTCGTGAATAAATAAGGTATCAAGAGGTAACCAATGATTAAAGCAGGTCAAGTTGAAAAAGGAATGGCTCTTCTCATGAAGGGACAACCGTTTATCGTAGTAGATAGAGAGTTCGTCAATCCTGGAAAGGGTTCAGCTTTTGCTCGAATCAAGTTAAAAAGTCCAACGACTGGACAGGTCCTGAGAGAGACTATCAAGACTCAGGATTCTGTTGAAGATATTAGTGTTGAAGATAAAGAGTGCCAGTATCTCTATAATGACGGAGAGATGTACTATTTCATGGAGAATGATACATTCGAACAGTTCGAGATCCCTATGTCAACATTCCCGGAATACAAAGTCCTTATGAAAGATGGCGATTCTTACCGAATCACCATGTGGGGAGAAAAACCACTGAACATCATCATCCCTTTCAAAGTGATCTATTTAGTAGCAGAAGCTCAAGAAGCTGTCAAAGGTGATACGGTTCAGGGTGCCTCAAAGATCGTTACGACAGAGACTGGATTGAAAGTCAAAGTCCCTATATTCATCAAACAGGGTGAACGGATCTTAGTGAACACCGAGACAAAAGAATATCTTGAACGTGTGAACAACTAACGTATGTTAGATAACATGTTCAACAAAGAGGTCCATTACCGTTCTCATGGTAAGGACCTCTCTTTTTCCCTATCCATGGGATTATTCAGTAGCAATGCTATAGATGCAGGATCAAGACTGCTCATCGATACACTCATCGCTTCGGTAGATCTCTCAAAGATGAATACCGCTCTTGATGCAGGATGTGGTGTAGGGACTCTCTGTGTCACCCTGAAGGCATTATTTCCGAATCTGGATATGACTGCTACTGATAGAGATGCATTAGCCCTTGTAGTGAGCGAACATAATGCTCAGAAGAATGGCCTCACCATCAGTACAGCTCCTGGTCTTGATACGCTTATCTATGACGAGGAGTCCGGAGGCTTCAAGGGGAAAGAGGATCATTTTGACCTGATCATGACGAATATCCCTGCAAAGGCCGGAGCACCCGTTCTTAACCGATTCCTACAGAATGGATTATCACAGCTCACTGACTCCGGGGTATTCGCATTCGTCATCGTCGATACTCTAGCAGATTATGCACAAGAGATGTGTGAAGAGTTCACCCAGGATATCGTCTTAAGACATGATGGTAAGAGACACTCCGTGTTCATCATCAGAAAAGAGCCGGATATACCCTACTCCTCTGATACAGAATTCCCAGGAGCCTATGTCCGAGGTAGAGAAAAATTCTCTCTGAAGAAGCACTCCTATACCATCGATACCGTCTATAATATTCCAGGATTCGACACGATCCCCTATGACGCAGCCATCGGTGTGAAGATGGCATCGGCCCAAGCATCAGAATCTCTCACAATCTGGAATCCGGGACAGGGCCACTATGCTATGGGAATCCTGATCCAGGATAAAAAAAAGAGGATCGGAACAGTACATCTCGCAGGAAGAGATCTGCTCGCATTGAAGATATCCGAGTATTCAGTCAAAAAGAAATTCCCACGTGTACAGATATATATTCATCATTTACACAGTATTGCAGAGTGTTTAACTAACAGGCATATGCCATTAACAGACAAGAAGAACCTTCTTATCATCACCCCAGACCCTGTGCCACTCGTCCCATTCATATCACTTGTTGAATCTTCACAAGCCATTACTGACAAAGTAATTAAATCAGATATGATCATTGCTTCAAGGAGCTCTTTAATGGCCTCTTTTAGCAAAGGTATCACCGGTTTCACACTGAGTGATTCAAAAAAGAAACATGGGTTTAGAGCAATACTCTTCAAGAATCTTTACTAATACTTCACATTGTATTATTATGGTGCTAATGTATGTCACGAATAACGGAGTAAATTAATGAGAATTACCACTAAAGGACGATATGCCCTTCGAGCCATCCTATATCTTATCAACTGTAGTGATGAAAAACCTATCTCTATCAAGATCCTTTCGGAGCATACTCAACTCTCACCGGAATTCTTAGAACAGATCTTCTTTCGACTGAGAAAAGCTGATATCATCACCTCTACTCGAGGACCCGGAGGTGGCTTCAGATTCATCAAATCCGCAGAAGATATCTCAGTCAATGATATTTTCTTAGCTGTTGATGAAGGCTACCATGTAGCTCCATGCACAGAAAAAGACCCAGAAAAAGCTGATTGTGCCTTTGCTGATGATTGTATTGCTTGTGATTTCTGGAAATATACTAATCAACTCTTCGTTGATTACTTCTCGAAGGTCACATTACAAGATGTTATTGACAAGAAGTTCCCAGGACTGACCGAGTAATCTACTCATCTTCAATATCTGTATACCATATCTCATCTCCATCCATACTCATGAACAGATAACGATTTGATTCATTTCTTATCAGTGGTTGTCCGGTCAAAGGGATCTTCCCACCACCTAAGGGGAGATCAACAGCATATTGGGGCATCGCAAGTCCCGATAACCGTCTTCTCAACTCTTTCTCTATCTTAAGCCCCTTCTTTAGAGAGACTCTCATATGAGAGGTTCCACTAGCAAGATCTCCCTGAAAGAGGTAATAGGGTTTGACTCTGTTCCTTACGAGCCCATTCATCAACTCCTCAAGGATCTCTACCGAATCATTCACACCCCGCAAGAGAACCGCTTGATTAAAGAGAGGGATACCTTTGTCAGAAAGCTTGAGTAAGGTAGCTCTACTATCACTACCGAGCTCTCTAGGGTGGTTGAACTGCAGCATGATATAGAGAGGAGCTCTTCTATTCGCCTTATAGAGGATCTCTAATAAGTCTTCAGTTATCCTCGAAGGGAGTATAACCGGTATCCGTGTCCCGATACGTAGGACTAGTTCAGGGCACGTATCCTGAAAGATCGATAGCATCTGATGGATCTGACTATCTGTCATGAGCAGAGGGTCTCCCCCACTGATGAGAAGCTCTTTCACTTCAGGAAGCTTGGAGAGATGAAGAGCAGCCTCTTCTATCTCCTGCCTTGTTGCTGCACCCTGCAGCTTCCCGGTGAACCGGCGTCTGAAGCAATGTCTACAATACATGGCACAACTGTCAGTAGCAAGAAAAACCGCTCGGCTCTTATATCTTCTTACGAGACGAGGTGTTATCTGGTATTGTAGTTCAGCAAGGGGATCAGAGGTCTCACAGGAGAGAGTCGTGAATTCTGCAGCAGTGGGTATAGATTGCTGTCTCATAGGGTCAGCTCTGCCTGCTTTAGGATCGATCAAAGAGAGATACTCTTTCGGTATCTGAAATCTGAGATGCTCATGTGCCCCCTGAAGCTCGAAGAAGCGTAGCTCTTCTGGGGTAAGCTCTAAGTTTTTTGATAACTCTTCTACGCTTGTGATCGAAGCCCCAAGGGATTCCTGCCATATACCATTTTGCATGTATTATGCATACCATACTTACCACAGGCATGTCTATGAAGGGATTTCTCACCGTACGGAACCACTCTGTAACAATGTTTAAATTGACAGAGTGGTATCAAAGTCGTATGGTGGAATAACTAGTCAATCACACAGGAGCACGTAATGGAAAAGAAGCAGAGTAAAGTTACTATGAAAGGGTATTACGGTATAACCTTTCTCATAGGTCTTGGATTCTTCACTATGGGACTGATGGATCCACTATATGACACCTATATTCCTATCTTCCTCAATAGATATATTGATTCAAAGGGTTGGATCGGTATTATCATGACCCTCGATAATGTCTTTGCTATCTGTCTTATTCCAATCGTTGCCGCTCTCTCGGATAGAACAAGAACAAGAATAGGGAGACGAATGCCCTATATCATCTCTATGTTGCCGCTCACAGCAGTCGCTTTTGGGCTCATCCCATTCTCTGTCCTCTCCTCCTTATGGGCATTGATCCTATCGATCTTTCTGTTGAATGTCTTCAAACAGTCTGCTCGTGGACCTGTTGTGGCTCTGATGCCAGACATCATCCCAGGAGCATTACGATCAGAAGCTAATGGTGTCATAAACACCATGGGTGGTATTGCCTCTATCGTTGGGACTATCGGGCTTGCACAATTGATGAACATTTCTATCAACCTCCCAGGTAGAGGAGCTACAAAAGAGATCTTAGCATTCCCTGTCGCAGGTGTATTAGTATTGATCTCAACGATCTTATTGTTCTTATTTGTCAAAGAGAATAAAGAGAACTACGGGTCTGAAAGCAAAGAGAAGGGACCTACGATAAGAGAATCCTTGAAGATGATCTTCAATGCTGAAGATAAGAGTACTGTTCTCATCCTCGTCTCCTTATGTTTCTGGTTCATCGGATACCAGGGAGTGCTCCCCTTCATCGGACTCTACTCCACAGATGTTCTACAGACCTCTTCAGGTACTGCGGCCTTGGCTGCGGGAATGGTGGGTATAGCATATGCGATCTTTGCCATCCCTTCAGGGATCATTGCTCATAGGCACGGAAGGAAGAAGACCATCAGAACGGCTCTATTGCTTCTCTGTGGTATACTTCTCGGTGTATTCTTCCATGATCCGATCACCTCCTCGATCGGTTTGAGTGTCATGGGAAAACAGATCACATTCTGGATCCTCATGTTCTTCTTCGGGATGTTCTGGGTATCGATCATCACGAACTCCTTTCCTATGTTATGGCAGATGGCGACCTATTCTGATATGGGTATCTATACCGGTCTTTACTATTTCTTCTCTCAGCTCGCTTCGATCATCGCTCCCCCTATCACAGGAGGGTTCATCGACCTGTTCGGGTTCAGAGCGATCTTCCTATTCGCTGCAGTCTGCATGCTTATCGCATTTTTCACCATGTCTGGTGTGAAACGGGGTGAAGCTATCGAATAACGGATCCAACACCTGTTTGAGATAGCAGGTGTTGGCGCTAGTAACAATTTATAATAGTTGGTAAAAACTCATTTTTTCCAGTATAATCTTATGTAGGGGTTGAGGATGAAGAAAAAGTATGTGGGAGTAAATCAGAATACAATCGATAAAGCACTTAATCTATCACGATTGAACAACCTTTTTCGTTCCTTCTGGGGAATGATTGCAGAGTTCGTCATACTCTATAGTCTGACCGTTGCGATCTTCCTGATGGTCCCAGAGATCCAGTACTCCTTTCTTACCATGAATATCCACCCACTGATGTTCATCTCTTGTTACATCGGTATCAGACATGGATTCTTAGCCGGACTCCTATCTGCGCTCCTCTCCTCGTTGATCTATTTCTTCTCATATTCATTCTTAAACCTAGACCCGATCCTCTTCTTCCAAAGTTATGAGTATTATAAATTCCCTATGATCTTCACTTTAGGTGGCTATCTCTCAGGAAGGATCTATGATACTAACTCAAGAAAGATACAAGAGATGAGAGATGCGAACGTAGATGTTCTCCATGAGTATGATGAACTTGAGAAGACGTATAAGAAGACTATTCTGATGTATAATGAGCTCAAAGAGCAGATCGTAGGTTCTGAGTACAGTATCTTCTCTCTCTATGATATCGCATCATCTCTACAGACTACCAATCCAGAGAAGGTATATACCGAGGCGATTGGTCTACTCTATAAGTTCATCAAAGCAAGAGCTCTATCGATCTATACGATCGAGAATGGTGATTATATGCGTTTGAAGATCCGTTTCGGTAATAAAGGGCAGCGTGTCAATTCAAGAAAATATACCGATTCACCAATGTATAATAAGCTTATGAAGACGAAGAGAGCTGTCCGGTGGAATCCTGAAGCAGGTAGCAATGCGCCAGTCTTTAGTGCCCCTATCGTCGCAGAGGGTGTCGTCATCGGTATCATCGATATCGAAGATATCGAATTCGAATTTGTCACAGAATATAGTTTTAGCATCTTCCAAGTCATCAGTGAATGGATAGCTAAGGCTCTTTCACAAGCACTAGAGATCGATAAACAGTTCCATCTTATGGGTCTCGACTATTCGAACATGCTTCAGATCCCTCAATTTGAACGACAGCTTGAAGAAGAGATGGTCAGAAAAGAGAAATATGGGCTCCCCTACTGTCAGGCTTCATATGATCTGGGTTTTCTTGATTCTGATGAGGTTATTCCAAAACTACAAAAGACTTTGAGGAATGTTGATTACCTGTGTTATGACCAGACGCACAACATGGCTAGGATTCTACTACCTGCAACCGATGAAGAGAACTATATCATCGTCGAGAAGCGTATATTTGATTCATTAGGTTTTAGACTGGAACGAGCAGTATGAAGAAGAATACCCTCCGTTATCTCCTAGTCATCATAATCGTGATTCTCACAGCAATCATCCTACAGTTCACTAAAGTCGTTAACATTGTACCAAAGGCCTTCTGGATCAGCTCCTCACAGCGCTCAGAGATGCAGGAGCGTCAATCTCAGTTCATCTCCACCGATGATATTCCCGATATCTATGACACATATATAGTCTTCTATGATGGAGAGGCCCATTATAAATCGAATACCTACTACCATCTGACTCAGATCTTCAGGAATGCCCATATCGAGTATGATTCATATGATGCACAAAGTGCCGATATAACAGCTGTCCTAGCAGCAATAGATGAGCATGATCATATCGTATTCACCAATGAGGTCTCTAACCTGTTCTCAGATGAGAATATCAAGACTCTCGAAAAGCTCGTTGAATCGGGAACCTTTCTGAGCGTGATGCTCAGGAGCTTTGATTTTAGATTGGAAGGCCTTGCCGGATTCTCAGATCTCACAGGCTTCATAGAGACCTTAGGGATCAACTTCAAAAAGCCACTCTTTCCAGGAATAGATGAGGTACGTGCGAACCCAAAGGCATTCCCCTCCTCTTCACTGGATCTAACAGTCGATGAGGATTGTGAGATGCTCCTAGAATCAGATGAGAGAACCCCCCTCCTGTGGAAACACCCCTATGGGAAAGGTTCTGTACTCTATGCGAATACGACGCTATTCCAAGATAAAACTAATCGAGGGATCTATCTTCAATTCCTTCTTGATCACAGCTCTTATGGGATCTCTACAGTATTCAATAAAAAGATATTTAATATAGATGATTTCCCAGCACCCCTACCCTTAGGATTAAATGCTAAGATATTCACCGAGTATCATCGAGATATCATCAAATTCTTTAAAGATGTCTGGTGGTCTGATATTCGAGACCTCGGTGCAAAATATGATCTGACCTTTGCAGGACTAGTCATCGGTACCTATAATAATGATACCACTCCTCCTTTTAAGAAACTTGATGATAAGGACCTTGATAACATCAAATACTTCGCACGAAAGCTTGATGAAGTCGGAGGAGAGCTAGGTATCCATGGATATAATCATAATTCATTGCTCACTGAAGGACTCATTGACTTTGAAGACTATAACTACAATCCTTGGGCCTCAAAAGAGGATATGACTGCTGCACTAGATTACCTTGAGTCTGAGATGGAAGAGCTCGTAGGAGAAGTTACCTACCGAACCTATGTACCACCTTCGAATATGGCAAATAGACTCTCTGAAGAGGCTATTCTAGAGGCTTTCCCAGACCTGAAGGTCTTTGCCGGTCTCTATACCGGATCAAAAGGAGAGAAAGAGACTCTCATACAGGAATTCGGAGCTAACCCCTACTTTCCCGGAGTCTATGACTTCCCTCGCTTCAGCTCGGGTTATACCTATAAGAAGAAGATGATGTGGTATATCTATAATGCCATTGCTGAAATAGGGGTGTTCCATCATTTCATCCATCCGGATGATGTCCTAGACCCAGAAAGGTCGGCAGGTATGCCATGGAGTGACCTACTAGAAGATCTTAACCAAATGCTAGATGAGACCTTTAAAAGGTTCCCCTATTTGGAACCTGTCACACCCTATGTCGCGACTCTTGATTATATGGATTATGAGAATATCAAGATGTTCACCAGACAGGATGATTCGGTCATCACCATCTGGTTACAAGACGCTCCGCGTCCCACACATGCCTATCTACGGGTCGATCATCCTATCATAGATACTGACGGGGTCACCCTACATTCTCTCAACCGAGATGGACTCTATTTTGTAACGATCACTAAACCTATTGCAACGATCGAACTACTACACGTCAAAGAGTGATCATCACTCATCAGAGGTGCTATCAGTCTTATCAGGTGGTCTTCTTGTCCTTGGAGTAGAACTACTCATATCCTTTACTTTCTTATCCAAGTACTCTTCTTCCTTTTTTAGATAGGAAGAGATCAGGCTCTTCAGAGGATCATTATCCACATTCTGAACCACCGGTTCCCCATCATCATCAAGAATGATTCCCGTATAGGTCTTGATCTCCGAATCTTCAAAGTCAGGAGTATCATCCCTGAGCTCATCATTCTCATAGGTAATGATCTCTTCGAGGGTGGGTACTGGCTCTACTAGAGGGAGATCCTCAATAAGCTTCTCAGATGTCATGCTCTCTGCCGCAATGACCTGCTCAAGTGTTAGCTCAAGCTCATCTGTGATAACCTCTTCAGAACTCTTATGCTCAGCAGCGAGGATCTCTTCAAGGGTCATTTCCGGCTCTGGAGTGAGTTTCCCCTCAATTGTCGATCTCTGTTCCATTGAGATGTGTTCTTCTATGACCTTCTCAGGTTCTATGACTCTCTTCTTCACATGTATAGTCTTCTTAATAGGGGGCTTCTTGACCAAATTCTTCTTTTCGGGAACAGATTCCTCTTTTTTTGCTAGTTCTGGAGTAGCTCCTGCATGCGAGAAGAGCTCCGAAGCAGCCTGAGCAATGGAAATAGCTATCTCTTCTGGAGCTACAGATTCTAGATTCGTATCATCTTTAGGGAGCTCCATCTCCTCGGCTTCAGGTTCGATATATTCACCTACAGCAAAAAGATCTGAGAGAAGGATCTTATGAGCCGCCTCTTTCGGATCTTCAGGTTCGTTGCTCCCTAGGATCTCTTTATCAAACTCCTCTAGATTGACACCCTCAGCTAGCGCTCTTTTCTTTCGTTTCTCAAGAACGAGTTTATCTAATGCATCCTGATCGGTCAGCCTTTTATCGATCCATTCTTCTAATCGTTCAAAGGGTCGATTCTTAGTCTTTGTATAAACCGGTTGTGTCATATACGTATGCTGAATCACCCTCTTATACCCATCATAAGTCAAATAGAGACCTACAAGCATCGTAACGAAAGCAGAGAGAAAGAACCCAAACCCATAATAGCTTTCCCCCAACACCAGGGTAAGGAGAGTGAAGACAATATTCGTTACTAAGAAGACTGCCACTAGGAATAGCGTCCTGTTTCTTTCACCGATATAGAGCAATACCTGCATGAAGATCAGGATAAAGGAGTTACAGAAAGCACCTAATGCATAGATGACGAAGATCTGACGGGAACCTTCAGGAACATTCAATAGGGGAAAGAGTGATTTTGATAAGACGATGATGATGATAGTGATGAACAACTGTATCTCAAAAGTCTGTAAGATGTTCCTCTGCAATGACTGCCACATCCTGTCTCCAAAGGTCTTAAGTTCAGAATAGGGACCATTCCTAAGAACAGCAAGGAAGAACTCCCTACATTTCACGTAGAAATCCGTCTCTATCAATACCATGAATAACATGGTCGAAGGTAATATGGTCAGATAGGAATAGAATGTTGCTACATCATAGTACGGAGCATACCGGTACAATCCGAACAATTGAATACTGATAGGAGAGAACCACATGAGGATGTTATCGATCCATATAGCAATCGCATACAGTAGTCCAATCGGCCAAAGACTCGGTTCACTATGAAAATATCTGATAAAGTGAAATATCTTCCCATTATCCTCTTTCATCTCTGAAAGGAATGCTATCAGCAGAAAGAGTGTGAAGAAGACAATACCACCAAGATATGCGAGAAGCAGGTTCGTAGCACTACTGAACTCGTTGAAACTCAAAGGATTGTTAGCTAAGAATAGGATGAGTGAGAAGGTGACGAATGTCCCTATGAAATTGGACATCGTTACCAACTTGAAGTTCTTTAGTGTTGATTGATAGACGATGAGGATCCAGAGACACGATAATACGACGGTAAGTGCAACACAGAGATAGAGGAATTCTATTGGGAGTTCAGAATTCCTATAGAACCAGATCCCAACTGCGAGACTCATGATAGAGATCAGTGCAGAAACACCCAAGAAAGAGGGTTTTATATACTCATACTCCTCTTTGTATATCCTGTCAGCTATATATCGAGTGACGACCATCTGAAATGGAGCTGTCAGGATCTGGGAGAAGAGTGTGCTATATATGATCGCAGAGATCAGTAGTTCACGTTCTATGAATGCGAGATTCCACCGTTTTGAGAAGGCTAGGATCAGATTGATCGTGATGATACTGATGATCCAGGGACCTGCCGAAACGATGGCTGTATGAAACCATGCATGAACACGAGTAGAATAAGAACTATCATCTTTGATCATTTTCCTTAGGGAAAATCCAATTCCAGCCATACTATTTCACATCTCCAACGTGTAAACCGATCTGAACATCCTCTCCGCGTGCTTTCTGCAAAGAGATCTGATAGATCTCATCATATGCTTCAAATACAGCCTTTCTACTGTAGATGACCTTCGTACGCTCAAGCCCATTAAGGCCATATTGTTTCAATACAGCCGGATTCTCATAGAAGAAGAGGATCGCATCTGCAGTCTCTCTCGGAGACACCGGTTTAGTGATGATCCCCCCATTACCAAATCCATCACCTACACCTTCGACAAGGTCACGACAGGAGCCTACATCTGAGGAAACAACGGCAGTAGCACAGGCATATGCCTCTAGTATGACTAAGGGTTGAGCCTCAGAGATCGAAGTAAGGACAATGACATCCAATATGGGCATATACTCTTTGATATTCACACGTCCAGTGAATAGGATCTGATCTTTCAATCCTAGTTCAGAAACCAGATCCCTACACTCTCGTGCATAATCCTCTTCCTCTTCATCCGGGCCAATGATATAGAGTATTGTATCCTTATAGGTATTATAGACATAACTGAATGCTTTGATCAGGGTCTTCACATCTTTGATTGGAACGACCCTGAGGATCGCCCCGATATTAAAGGTATCATGAGGATCCTTATGACGAGGGAAGTCTTCATAATCAACACCATTAGGGATCACGTATGCTCGTTCGGGATCTACCCCAAGACCTCGCTGGATCATACTGTTATGCTCATACAGAGCTATTGAGATATCGCACGTCTGATAGGCTCCTCGTGAGAGGAAATAGAAGTAATCGATCCACAACTTCTTATAGGGTCCTTTGACCCAATCTACTTTCAAGATCTCCTCTTCTCGCTCACGGGCATAGATTCCATGCTCAGTGAGGATGAAGGGCTTTCCAAAGGTGTACTTTCCGATCAATCCGATCAGCCCGGCATATCCAGTAGAGATAGCATGATAGACATCAGCAACAGGAAGTGGTTGTTGCATCACCGAGATCAGCGTAGCTAACATCGACCTGAAGGTCCAGAAGAAGAGGGTGAAGCCCTCTTCCTCATACCGTTCAAGATAGAGTTCTGTGAGGTTATCAAAGAAATTGTAACTCATGAGGAAATCTATCGTGTTACCGATACGAGCAGGATCACAGACGAGTTGTGTCATCAGCTCCCAGTCGATCGTTGCATCAAAGAAGGTGAACTTACGAAGTTGGACCCTCTCCTCTTCAGACAACTTGAGCTTTCGCTTTCTTGACTCATCCTGCTTCATGAAATCATAGAGATAGATCGTTCTGAACTCGATAACATTATCAGGGAACGTATATTTGATATCTTTCACCTGCTCTTCATTAGCCATGATCGTCAATATCTTGAATCGATAATCCTTCATCACAGTCAGAAGTTGTTGCACCCAGGAAGAGACTCCTCCGGCAATATAGGGATAGGCGCCCTCTAAGATAAGACAGATAGTCTTACCATCAGGTTCAAGGGATACCCCCCGTCTTCCCCAATCTCGTGGTTTACGACTATCGAGTTCGCCTCTAAAGAGTTTGATCTGTTTTTTCTTCGGTTTCCTCAGTTTCATCTTGTATCCAAAATTGAATTCGTTTTCTTTGATCCTCACTCAGACTATCACCGATCGAATCGATGATCATCGCAAGGTTCTTGACCTGAACCAGGTCACCCTCTTCATAGAAGTAGTTCATAAGAGTGAATTGGATCTCAACATCCTCTGGATTCTCTCTCGCAACTTCTTGAAGAAGATCTAGCGTCTCCTTACCTTTTCCCTGTCGCATATAACATCTAGCAAGATGCTTGATCACCTTGAGGTCTGAACCAAAGGTATCAACCTGTAGTTCTAGGATCTCAATGATCTTCTTCATATAGATTGGTACGATATCATCATCTAGAAGCCCAGAGAAGATATAATTCTCATAGAGCATGATAAGTGATTCAAGATGTTCTTGTGTGAGATCCTCTGCAGCTGCATCTCGGGCATTTCTGATAGACTGTTCGAACTTATTCTCAAGATAGTTCAACGTCGTTGCCGTGTAGTGTACTACCTCAGCATCCTCATCATCAAGACCTCTTTTCAAAGTCTTGCAGTTCTGGATGATCTCAGAGGAGAGCAGATCAACGATGACCTCTTTCTTGTTCAATGCATTCGAATAGCTAAATACTCCAGACATATCCATAAGCTTTGAGATCTGATTGAAGTCAACACTGACTTTCGTATCATATTTTATCTCTTCTTCCTCGGTATAGGCATGTTTATACTCTATTTGAGCGTTCTTTGAACCTAACACATAAAGAACTAGGTAAGAGACACCATAAATAAGTCCACCGACTCCAGGGATCACTAAAAAGAGGACCGGTGATATATTCTTTGTCTGAGGAGAAGACCTTCTTCTAATGACATATAAAGCTACAGTGAGTCCGACATGTGCGCCGAGTAGGAGAAGGGTCAAATTCTGACCATCTAACACATAGGTGTTATAGTAGAAGAGTACGATGAAGGTGATATCTAAGATACAGATAGTCATAGCAATGAGAGGATAGATCCAAGCATGTTTGGTATACTTGAAATAGAGTGATTGAATCTCATCTCGGGTAAAAGCTTTCTCTGCCATAAGTCCCAATACATCCTCATACTATAGTATTACTATGAAACTATATCATACTCCACCATTCTGAGCAATCAATTGAAACTTCTTGGTATTTCAATTATGATAGGCAATTCATATATATGATACACAAAAACATATTACAACTTCATACATAGAGGGAACTAAGATTCAATATGAGCTCTAAACAGACTAAACAGGATCTGATCGCAGGAATCTTTGCAGGAATACCCATCAGTATAGGGTATTTCCCTGCAGCAATAGCATTTGGTCTTATTGCAAAAGATGCCGGTCTGATCTTCCTAGAGACAGCTCTCTTTTCGATCACCAATTTCGCAGGAGCAAGTCAGTTCTTCGCCGTCAACCTCATCGCCTCAGGAGCTCTGCTATCTGAAGTGGTCATTGGGGTCCTGTTAGTGAATCTTAGGTATCTTCTCATGAGTGCATCCCTCGCTCCAAGGATCGAAGAGAAGAATCCTCTGATTAGAGCGATGATAGCCTTCGGGAATACTGATGAGGTCTTCACCGTAGCATCAGCCCAAGTCGGTATCGTATCAACCCCCTTCATGATAGGGATCGAGATCATCTCCTGGTTGGGATGGGTCACCGGGACCCTCACCGGGTTTCTTGTTGGATCCATACTTCCCGAAGGACTCCAGCAGAGTGTCGGGATAACCCTCTATGCGATGTTCATTGCCCTTCTTGCATCTGAGGTGAAGAAGAGACACTCATATCTTATCATAGCAGCCATCGCAGCTATGCTCAATTCAGTATTGATCCTAAGGCTCTCAGTCTCTACAGGCTGGGCCTTTGCGATATCGATGGGTATAGCTGCCTTGATCGGCACCTTCACCCTCAAAGATGAAGATGCGAAAGGAGGCCTCATATGATGAGTTCGATGCTTCCCTTCATCCTGCTCTCTGCGTTAGTGACCTACCTTCCGAGGTTGTTCCCCTTCCTCTTGAAAGGACTCGATAGACTGCCTAAGAAGGTTGGGAAGTTCCTGAAACTCATGCCCCTAGCAGCCCTGGGAGCACTCATCTTCCCAGGAGTACTACTCGATTTCCAACCGGTCGTTCTTGCAGGGATAGGTGGTATCACCTTAGCTGCTGTAATAGCATGGTTTCGAGGAGGAATGATCTTACCGATCCTTTCTAGTATCGTCATGACGTTCACTCTACTGCAGATCTTTGGGTGATCTCTACTTCTACTCACATATGGATTGCTTCATCATGGATAGCCTTCAGGCACTCAGCAAGAGACTCTGACAGAGTCGGATGTGCATGTATCGTCGATGAGACCTCTCTTACCGTCAGACCATGCTCTTTTGCTACAAGCAGTTCACCAATCATCTCAGTAGCATCAGCTCCAACGATCGCAGCTCCTAAGATCAGATCACTCTCAGCATCGGCGATGATCCTCACCTCACCATCCACAGCCTCTACAGCCTGAGCCTTTCCTGATGCTCTATAGGGAAAAGCTGCTATCTTCACCGTGATACCTGCAGCCTCACAACTTGCACGTGTATGCCCGAAACTCGCAACTTGGGGTTCTGTATATACACATGTGGGAATAAGGAGAGGATCTATACGTTGTAGAGCTGGTAATCCTGCTATATGTTCTACAGCTATCTCTGCCTCTTTTGATGCAACATGGGCCAATAGCGGTGATGAGGTAACATCCCCTATCCCGTAGATAGACTCGACGGTACTCTCATACCAGGAACCTGTCTGTATGAATCCACGTTCAGTCTCTACCCCTATTGCTTCTAGGCCTAATCCTTTAGTATTCGGTACTCTTCCTACTACGACCATGAGCTTCTGCGCTTCGATCACCTTCTGTTTCCCTTTAGCATCCTCTAGGGTTATCAAGCATATCCCATCTCTATAGCTCTGACTCAAGGCTTTGGTCTTGGTATATACTTTGATCTTTCTCTTCTTAAAAGAGCGCATCAGGTGTTTTGCTGTCTCCTCCATCTCTAGGGGTAATATATGATCGAGCATCTCGATAAGGGTGACTTCCACCCCGAAGGCATTCAGTATATGAGCGAACTCACACCCTATTGCCCCACCCCCTAGGATACAGATACTCTTTGGGAGTTCACTACTCATCAAGGCCCCGGTAGAAGAGAGGATATGATCCTCATCGAACTCGAATCCTGGGATCTGTCTTGGTAGGGATCCAGTGGCTATGAGGATGGAACCTGCTGTTAGGAGTCGAGTCCCATCAACGGTCACGTTATGTGCCCCTGTGATAAAAGCGGTACCTTCGATGAGTTCCACGGAATTCTTCTTCAGAAGATGGGATACCCCTTTTGAGAGGTTTTCAGACACAGTACGAGATTTCTCGAAGACCTTCTTATAGGAGAAGGCAGAAGTATCTACCGTTATTCCCATCTGAAGAAGATCTGAAATATGTCTAAAGGCTTCTGCTTGATGGATCAGACTCTTTGAAGGTATACATCCAATATTCAGACATACCCCACCTACTTTATGCTTTTCGACGAGACACACCGACAAGCCGAGCTGTGCAGCTCGAATTGCTCCGACATATCCTCCGGGACCAGCCCCGATGATGAGAACATCATACATATAATCACTCATAGCAGTTCCTCCAGTTTTTTATCTTATGAAAGATATATAAAAACACGGTTTATGAGTGATTGCAATAAATATTTATAAATATTTTAGTTATTCTACAATTCTGTTTCAAAAAGTTGCAGTTTAAAGAAATTATCAAGATAATGGGCGACACCTTCTTCAGCATTTGACAATGCGGTATAGTCTGTCTGAACTCTGACCTCTTCACTCGCATTAGCCATGACGACTCCGATCTTAGTGAACAGGAGCATCGGTAGATCATTATGACCATCACCAAAGGACATGGACTCTGAAGGGTCTACGTTGATATCAGCAAGAACCATGGAGAGAGCTCTTCCCTTGTTGTCTCTACCATCAGTCATCTCATAGTAGGTAGGCAGGGAATAGCAGTGTTGGATACGATCACCAAACTCTGCTTCGAGCATCCGAGCTATATGAGCGACTGTCACCGTGTCATCAGAGATATACATCATCTTAGTCATATCAAGCACATCATAGGTGTCAAGATCTACTAACGTACCAGAGAATCTTACATGTTTCTGATAATTCATGATCTCTGGCGTCTCGACTTCGAACAGTAACTGCTCATGACGAAAGCCATGGGTGTGAAGACCGAACTTTCTTCCATAGGCTATGATCTTTCTCGCGATCTCCTCTTCAAGGAGGACTTCATGTGTAGCAGTCCCGGTATTCACATCATACACCGCAGCACCATTATAATTGATCGAAGGCGTATGGGTATTCAACTGTTCTTTTAAGGGGAGCATCGCACGATAGCTTCTACCGGTTGCGAGAATGATGGAGATACCTCTATCTTTG
>CAZLZY010000002.1:0-28514 GCA_964564075.1 uncultured Spirochaetales bacterium | reverse complement strand
ATCTCAGAATACTAGCTCCTGCATGCAAGAACATACCCTGTGAGGGGTCTAAGAGCGCAAGGACTGCTTCCCACGGATAGGGAAAGGGTTTATCTAATGCGAGTCGCTGATATGCTGCTAGGAGTACCCAGATCATGATGATGGTCAGGATTCCTAGCAGTTGACTCTCTTTCTTATCTTGAGGCTGTTTGTATAGATTATTCATGGTATCACTATAGGGGTTTTATGAGAGTTGTCAAACTGAAATGGATAGATCAACGATAGATGAATAAGATAATACAGGATCTAGTAATATCCTCCATAGGGTCTTATAAGGTGTTAATTGCAGGAACGAGTTAATTTTCACAGTATTGTGTCCTTGTGCTAATCGGAATTGCACCTCTACAATAGAAACATACATAACAGTATCAAAAGGAGTCGATATGAAAAAAATCTTATGTGCTTTGGCTATTGTAGCCTTGATCGCAGTCTCTCCTGTATTTGCAGGAGGTCAGCAGGAAAAGGAAGATGGACCAATCACCATTACGTTCTGGACCCATGAAGACCCGAATAGAACAAAGATCGAAGAACGGTATATTACTGAATTCGAAGCTTCACACCCGAATATCACCGTTGAACGAGTAACACAATCTTCAACTAAGATACAGGAACTCGTCCTTACTGCATTTGCTGCAAACCAGGGACCAGACATCTTCAATATGTCAATCGAAGATGAATATGCCTATATCGTGAATGGGCGAGTAGCTCCAGTCGATGCAGAAGCAGCTGGATACAGTTCTACGAGTTCACTTGTTGGATCATATCTTGAAGGTTCTCTAGATCCTGTCACATTGGATGGGCAGCTCTATGGGCTACCTCTCGAGTTGACTAACTGGAGTCTCTATATCAACAAGAAAGTATTCAAAGATGCAGGTCTTGATCCTGAGACAGATTACCCTAAGACATGGGAAGAAGTCGCAGAAATATCAGAGAAACTCATAATTAGAGATGGCGATATCGTAACTCGTCGAGGATTTGACTTCAGGTACCCATACTATTTGGTTTCAATGGTACCATTGGTTGAACAACTTGGTGGCCAGTTGATCAGTGATGATGGTAAGAAAGCTATCGTTGGTGATGATGCATGGCTCACATTCCTAGAATATATGCAGATGTGGGGACCTAATGGTAACAACCTTGGTTCACCTACCTACAAGAATGCTCGAAAACTCTTTAACAAAGACAATAATGATATCGCTATGGCAATGACCGGTCTCTATCAGCAGGGAAGGATCAGAGCAGACAACCAAGAATTCTATGATAGTGGCGAATGGATGGTCGTGCCTTTCCCAGTATTCGAGGACGCGGTAAATGATACTGCTGCCTGTTACTATGGTCACTACTATATGGTCAATGGACAGAAGAGCGCTGCTCAGCAGAAAGCTTCTTGGGAATTCATCGGATACATGCTCAGTCATGGTGAAGAATACCTGAAGACCGTAAATATCATCCAGCCTACAAATGAACTTCTTGAATCTGAGACTTATAAGAATATGCCTTATTCTGACGTATTCAGTGCGGATATGGAAAGAGGTCATGTTGTATACTTCGGTGAAGAGAGTGCTAAACTACAGGAACTCATCAAGGGTGCTGTTGAATCAGTGATGCTCTCAGGTGTTGCACCTGAAAAGGCTCTAGCTACATTACGAGCTGAAGCACAGGAACTACTTGACGATATGTAAACACATATGAATGTGATGTGACGGATGCAGGAAACTGCATCCGTTCATTATATTTACTATGCTGCAAGGAAAATCATGAGACAAAAAACAAAACATATGAGTATAGAGAAACATCTCTCACATTGGGGGATCACATTCGTACTTCCCTCTATCGTGTTCTTCTCTCTATTTAATTTTTATCCGATCTTGAATGCCCTCTATACGAGTTTCTTCAAGAAGAAGGTGCTCTCTCTCGCAGCACCTGAATTCATAGGCTTAAAGAACTATTTCTATCTACTGACTTCAGATAACTTCTGGAACTCTATCAGGGCAACGGCTGTCTTTACCATCGGGACATTCATCCCTCTGCTCCTAGTAAGTCTCATCATCGCTGTATTCATCATCTCGATCAAGAAAGGGAACAAGTTCTATCAGATGGCCTTCTATTCCCCGGCAGTACTCTCTTCAGTAGTATCTGCTGCTATCTGGTTACTGATCTTCGACCCAAGAGGTCTAGGGAATCAATGGGTCAACAATATTCTTGGGACCCAGGGCACGGACCACAACTGGCTTGCCGATGCGACGATGGTCCAACTATCTACCATGATCGTCTATTTCTGGAAATACATAGGGTATTTCATCATCATCTTCATCGCAGGACTCGCGTCGATACCTACGACTCTCTATGAAGCTGCCCGAATAGATGGTACCTCAGGTTGGCAGGAGTTCTGGAGAATCACTCTACCACTTCTCAAACCAACGATCGTATTAGTCTCGATCATGTCTATGCTGCAATGTCTGAAGACATTCGGTATACAGTATCTGTTCACTCAATCAGGTGCACCACAGGCCCCTATCAATGTCATAACGATGAATATCTATAATACGGGTATACGTGACCATCGAATCGGTCGTGCAAGTGCTATGAGTATTATCCTCTTCATCATCATGCTGATCTTTACATGGGTCCAGTTCAAGACTTCAAAGAGCGATGAAGTCGAGTATTAGGGAGGAGTTTAAACATATGCAATTAGTACAAAGCTTGAAGACTCCAATAGAGTCTTTTAAATTAGCACATATCACATGGCAGAAGGTTCTCATCTGGGTCCTTCTGATCTTGCTTACTATATTCACCTTGACCCCGATCCTCTATATGTTAACCGCATCAGCGATGCCTGCAAAGGATATCATGAAGATGCCCTATAGATGGGTACCAAAGGGCTTTGAGTATCAGAACTTCGTGAAAGCTATCCAAGGGAATGATGGCTCCTTCATATTCTTGAGGAACATCGTCAACTCGCTGATCGTAGCTACGACCTGTGCTGTCACTACAGTCCTACTCTCAGCGATCACCGGATACGGTCTTGCGAAGTTTCGATTCAAAGGAAAGAATCTGTTGTTCATGATGATCATGGCAACTATGATGATCCCTTTTGAAGCGATCATGATCCCCCTCTATATGGTAGTTACCAAACTGGGGATCCAGAACTCCTATACCGGGCTCATCTTACCGTTCTTAGTGAATGCCTTCGGTATCTTCATGATGCGTCAATATCTTGTGACCTTTCCAACAGAGTTCCTTGATGCAGCACGAGTAGATGGGATGTCAGAACCTGGGATCTTCGCGAAGATCGTCTTCCCGAACTGTAAACCTGCGATCGCTACATTGGCAATCCTAGCTTTCAGGGCTCAATGGGATAATCTGTTATGGCCTCTGCTCGTAGCACAGAGTGAGACTATGAAGACCGTACCTCTCTATATCGTCAAGTTCACTACTGAGATGAATACTGATGAGGGTGCGATGATGGCCGTGGCCGCGATCGCAAGTATTCCGATGTTCATATTATTCTTCTCTCTATCAAAATATTTCATCAGTGGGACTGCAGTGTTCTCATCGAGAAAAGGGTAAATGATCAATGGGAAAGAGACAGTTATATATCTTCGATCTCGGTAATGTCGTATTGTGCCATGTTGATGTGGTCCCAGCGATCACTACGATCCTTGCAGAGAAGGCAGGACATTTTCTCAATCGGTATGAGACCCATATGGATGAGTTGATGACCGGAGCAATGAGTGCAGAACGATTCTGGTCTCTCGTTGCAGGAGATGCTCAGATAGAGATAACGAAGGATTATCTTGCTGAGTGTTTCGAACCGGTGCTAGATCCTGCAGTACTCCAGGTCATAGATGATCTACGAGCTTCAGGGGCACGTGTCGTATGTGGTACGAATACCTATGGTAGTCATTATGCGTTATTAAAAGATTCTGAGACACTGACACACTTCGACAAGGTGTATGCTTCTCATATCATGGGGTATGCAAAACCTGTTCGTGAGTTCTATACCTATATCATGGAGCAAGAGGGGTATGAGCCTCAGGATGTCTTCTTCACTGATGATCTTCAGAAGAATGTGAGTGCAGCGACGAATATAGGGATCACCGCTCATCAGTTCATTGGTGCTGAGCCCCTACGTAAGGTTCTAGGTCTCCCTACTCTTGAGTAGAGGATCCCTTACGGTACTCTCTTGGTGATATCCCCGTATAACGCTTGAACAGCTTTGAGAAGTAACTTCCTGATAAGAATCCACATCGTTGGTAGATCTCGGTGATCTGTAAAGATGATTCTCTTAAGAGCTTCATAGCCTCCCGTATTCTTCGGTTCTGAAGATACCCGAGAACTGTATACCCTGAGTGTTCTTTGAAGAGATGACTCAGGTGGCTCTCAGAGAGTTGCAGGTGCGAACCGATACTGTAGATGCTGATATCTCGATGGAAGTTCGCATCGATATAATCCATCGCTCTCTTTACCATCACAGGTTGTCCTGCCCCCCTGAGGGGTGTTGATTCATTCTTCTTGTGTTGAGTATCAAGCTTTCTACAAAGAGATGATACACAGCTGAGGAGCTTCTCATGTTCAAGAGGTTTGAGTAGATAATCATGTACACCCAATCTTATAGCTTCCTGTGCAAGGGAGAACTCCCCATAGCCAGTGAAGATCACAGAGGAACGAGGTTTTGCTTTACTGAGCATCTGCAGACCACTCTGTCCTGGCAATCTAATATCAGTGAGTACGATATCGGGTCTTAGTGCATTGATCATCTGCTCGCCTGAGATGCCATCAGCAGCATCTCCGATGATCCTGCATCCGATCGATTCCCAATCGATGGTAATGAGTAGTTCCTGTCTGATCAGATCTTCATCTTCAACTAATATGATCGTATACATGGGCTTCCTTCACTAGGTCATTTTTTTGGCAATAAGATACGGACGACCGTCCCTGTACCTATCTTGCTCGTGATCTTAACGTCTGCTCTGCCCTGATAGTAGAGTTCAATACGTTTCATCACATTCTGTATTCCGATATGAGCCCTGTCATCCTCATCAGGTTTGACCTGTGATGGATCGAATCCGATCCCATTATCAATGATCGATATAGCCGTGTATCCTCTCCAGCAGTAGACTTCGATACGAAGTCTCCATACCCCGAGTTTCGGTTCTAGTCCATGGGAGATCGCATTCTCAACAAAAGGTTGGATGATGAATTTCGGCGTGACTAGCTCTTCACAGGAATCATCTACCGCTATTGAATAATCAAGTTTATCTGGGAACCGTATCTGCACGATCGTAAGATAACTACGGACAAGATCTATGCTCTCAGATAGTGGTAGAGTATCATTACTACTGCTGATCGAGTTTCTAAGCAATCTGCCCAGAGATGTCGATATCTGCAGGATCTGGTTCTCTCCGTGAAGTGTGGCAAGTGCTTTGATCGTATAGAGGGTATTATAGAGGAAGTGGGGATTGATCTGAGCCTGAAGAGCTTTTCTCTCTGCTTCACGCAATTGCCGTTCCTCCTCCTTGGTGAGGTCTATCAGTTGTCTGATCTCTACGACCATATCGTTGAACCCATCGGTGAGGGACTGAATCTCATCAGTACCATTCTGCTGTTCCACATGCACGGTAAGATTTCTCAGTTCTACCTGTTTCATGGCTGAGACCAGCTTGCTGATAGGTCCCGTGATATGATTGGAAGTCAGGTATGCGACAAGAAGGGCTCCGAGTATGCTGATAACCATAATGATCAGACTGATCAGTGATATCCGGTCGAGTACTATCGTATATGGCGATATATCGATGATACCGACAAGAGAGAGCATGGTATCAGCGATCGGCTTCTCAGCGATGATATAGTCGGCCGATATCCTCACTGAATCTATCGCAGAATTCGTGCTTGCGACTGTAAGAGCAGGGAACTGACTATAATCCCCATAGGTATCTGTATGGATGAGTGAGGAGGTATTCAAGGTAGTCCTGTCTATAAGGATGATATCACTGAACAGATGCTCATCGCAGAGAGCTGAGAGGGTCGTGGAGAAGAGATCAATGATCACGTAGCCGATGAGTGATTCATCTTCATCCTTGATTGATCTTATCATATTCATCATGACGATATCATTACGGTTGTTCACATACCGTTCAGTCAGTAAGAGAGTAGGCTCAGTAAGCCTTGTGAGAACTGATGCGATACTGTCATCATTACTATGGTATCTAAGATCATAATTGAGTGGGAACTCATGAGTCGAATATTTCCTTCTTCCATCTGCACTGACGAGGTGAGCCGATGCATCATAGATGGTTCCTTTCATGGCCTGGTAGAGTTGTTTATAGAGTTCAGGAGTTTCCCCTTGTTCCTTCGTCTTCAAGGCAGATCTGACCGTCTCATCTATTGAGATCTCATAACTCCTGTGCCGGTAATCATCAAGACAGGTAGCAAAGTTATCTATGATCCTTTCAAGCGATTGATCTGACTGTAGAGCCAGGTTCTCTTTGACGGTGCTCGAGACAGAGGTATAGTAATAGATACTCAAACAGAGTATCGGAACTAGTGCGATGAGTAAGAAGTAGGACATAAGTCGAAAGGTCAAAGATCTTGTGATCATAGAATCTATGGTATCACAGGTTTCATGTGTTTTGTATCGATATCTTACCATGATCTTATTCATTGTGATCATGGACAGATCCCTATCGGTTCTGCTATTCTTGGGAGACTATATAATGTACAAAAAGGGATCAAGGTGGATAGATTACGACTAGTGGGCGGGAATAAGACGAACTGCTTCTTCATCATAGATGAGCATAGCTGTTTTATCATCGACCCTGGCTATGAGAAAGATAAGATCATCAAATATGTTGAGAAGCATCAACTAGAAGTTCTTGGCATCCTCCTGACCCATGGGCACATCGATCATATCGGTGCTGCAGACTGTTTTGCAGTGCCTGTATATCTCCATGAAGCCGATTGGGCTATTCTCTTCGCTAACTTTACCGGAGGCTTTGCCAAATATGACCAGGAGAACCCCTATGCGGTAGAGGTCCTCGATCTTCATCCGATCTCCGGTGGTGATATCATCCCCTGTGGGAAGAGGAACATCGAGGTCATCCATACTCCCGGACATTCTCCCGGAGGAGCCTGCTTCAAAGTGGAGAATGAACTCTATACCGGAGATACCTTGTTCTATCACACGGTCGGTAGATGGATCTATACGAATGGGGATCAGCAGGCGCTAAAGAGTTCTATCATCAGACTCCTTGAGACTACCGAGGAGACGGTCCATGTACATCCTGCACATGGGAGACCCACTACCATCGGTGAAGAGAAGAGACATAACAGGTTCTATCACTCTTGGATCTCAAGTGAGGAGATGCTTGAATCCCACTGATGTCCTAAAAGGGTCCTGATAAGAAAGAGACTCCTGTGAGCTCCTCTGATAATTTCCATAGTCTTTTCGCATCTTCAAGGTTATGGGATGCTTCGTTCGAATTGACGATGACTGGAAAACCTTTTAGTTCACCTCTTCCTGAAGGGCCATAATAGGAACTTCCCGCAACTTCACTGCCTACCGCTGCACGTACTTCAGGTAAGGCCCCTTGTGCAGGGTCTTGAATGACTTTCCCGATCAATGGTTTTAACAGCTTATAGAATAATTTATGCTTGTAATGTCTAAAAAGCTCTGTATTTGATACTCCCGGGTGAGCGGCAACCGCTAGAGATGATATACCTGCTTTCTCGATCCTTCTCTGCAGCTCATAGGTAAAGAGTAGGTTTGCCAATTTTGATCTTCCATAGGCACCCATAGGGGTATACCCCTTGTCACCATCGAATTGCAGATTGTTGAAATCCATAGTGCCTGATCTATGTGCGAGACTACTCACATTGACGATTCGAGAGTCTTGAGTCCTTGATAATAAGTCCCATAAGAGTCCAGTGAGAGCGAAATGACCTAAGTGATTCGTCCCTAACTGCCCTTCAAAACCATCTTGAGTAAGATGATAGGGGGTGGTCATGATCCCTGCATTGTTTAAGAGTACGTTGAGTTTCGAATAGATAGAAGTGAAGCTTGTGCAGAATCGTTGTACCGATCCAAGATCCGCAAGATCAAGCTGCATCACGTTGATGCTCCCTGAAGGGCTGTGCTGCATGATACGCGCTTTTGCATAATTCCCATTCTCTATAGATCTACTAGCTAGAATGACCTCTGCACCATGCTCTGTGAAGAGCCTTACGGCCTCATATCCTAATCCGCTGTTACCACCGGTGACTATTATCACCTTTCCTGTAAGATCCGGTATATCGTTCTGTGTCCATCTTTGTTTCATATGTTGATCCTTAAAGAGAGTTGTTCTTTTAACTAAAAGTAGTTGATTTTCTTTCATAAAGCAAATTGTTATGTAAATAAAAAATTTTGAGTTTCTGCTAAAAGAATCGTATACTTCTTATTATGAAAACATTGAAGATCACCGAGATGACTTGGGAAGAGGTTGCTGCTGCAATGAGTGATGGATTTGATACGGTCCTTTTCGCCTTAGGCTCTACCGAACAGCATGGTCCGGCACTACCTGAGCATACCGATACACTTGAAGCTGAATACATCGCAAATAGATTAGCCCTACGATTAGATAAGACCCTACAGGGGCCGACAGTGAATCTTGGCTGTTCTGATCATCATCTCTCATTCCCTGGAACCATCTCCTTAAGAAAGGAGACCCTGCAGGCCATACTGACTGACTATGTGAGCTCCTTGGCTCATCATGGATTCAAGAAGATCCTAATCATCCCTTTTCATGGGGGGAACTTCGCCCCTACTGAAGCGATCCTCCCAAGCTTGAGAGAACGATATCCTGAGATAGAGATCCTTGCCTATACAGATCTTCTTGAGGTTGAGAAGTGTCTCGGCGACTCAGGAACATCGCTGGGATATACGAAAGAGGAGATCGGGGGGCATGCCGATGCATGGGAGTCCTCTGCTATGCTCTATCTTGATGAAGAGCATGTACATAGAGAACTTTTCACTAGTGGCTATAGGGGGGAGATCGGGGAGAAAGAGTTGGCTCGACTCTTCCGTGAAGGTATGACCTCCCTCACTGAGAATGGCATATTAGGAGATTCAAGAAGAGCTCAAAAAGAGGATGGGAAAGCCCTTCTCGATCTGTTCGTTGAGTTTCTCTATGAGAAGATACGGGTTATCTCCTGATGGTGATCTCTAAATAGCATTTAGGGCCTTTTGACCGATGATTTTTCTTCTCGATGACTCTCTTATCACTTGACTATTCGTCCTACTTCCTCAATGATGCGGCTATGGGATATAAAGAGTTTGATATAACAGTACCTCCTGGTTATACAGGAGAAGATCTTAAGAAGATATTACAGAAAAGAAGTGGGTTAGAGGACTTCACCTACAGTATTCAAAAGAAAAGTCTTGATGCTCGTAAGACACAAGATATCATCTGGAAGATGCGCCTTGCAGTCTGTTCAGAAGCATATACAGAAGAATTACCTAGTGAACCTACATTAGAGATACCTCATAAGTCACACGATGAGAAGGTCCTCGTCACAGGTAGTGGCCCTGCAGGTTTCTTTTCGGCATTCGTCCTACAGAAGGCTGGTTTTCAGGTAACACTGATCGAACGTGGTAGTGACGTAGATAGCAGGTCTAAAGGGATCAAGGCTTTTGAGGCCGGTGGTGGTTTTAATCCGACCGCGAACTATTCCTTTGGCGAGGGTGGTGCAGGGACCTTCAGTGACGGAAAGCTAACAAGCAGATCCAAACACATAAAACCAGAGAAGAACTTCATCATCGAGTCCTATATTGCTGCTGGAGCACCTAAAGAGATCAGATATCTTGCACATCCACATTTGGGAACCGATAACCTGAAGAAGATCGTCAAGAATTTGCGTAAACAATTCATTGAGCTTGGTGGGACCATGCTCTTTAAGACCCAACTGCTTGATATTAACGTGAAAGACGGGAAAGTCACATCAGTTGAGACTAATACTGGCACGATAGATGTCGATTATCTCTACATAGCATCAGGTCACTCCTCCTATGATACCTACCGTATGCTCATGAAGAGAGGGGTCCCTTTTCAGCATAAGAACTTCGCACTCGGTTACCGAGTCGAGCATGCTCAGAAGTGGATCAATAAAGCCCAATGGGGTAGTGAGACGCTTGCTGGAGTAAAGGCAGCTGAGTATAGACTTACCTCTCAGAATGATCCTAATCATCCAGTGTATACGTTCTGTATGTGTCCAGGAGGTACTATCGTACCAGCTGCAGCATATCCAGGGCAGAATATCGTGAATGGTATGAGTATGTATGATCGTGCTGGTGAATATGCGAATGCTGCATGTGTTGCAGGAGTACAGATAGAGAAGTTATTAGGTAAAGAGATCACTCCTCTCGAATCCTTGGATTGGCTTGAGAACCTTGAACGAAAGTTCTTTGCCGTATCTTCGGACTATAAGGCTCCAGCAGTCTCAATAAGAAGCTTCATGAATAAGAAACTCCATGGGGTGACTCCAAAGAGTAGTTATCCTCTCGGTCTTGAAGAGTTCCCTATCTGGACGCTTCTTCCTCCAAGTGTGGTTGCAGCCCTTCAGACAGGACTCCAGAACTTCTCACGTAAAGTGAAGGGGTATGAGTACGGGACTATCATGGGGCTTGAGAACAAGTCGAGTGCACCGATCCAGGTTCTTCGAGAGAAGGACGGTCAGGTAGCGGGCTTTGAGAACCTCTTCATCATCGGAGAGGGTGCCGGTTACGCCGGTGGTATCATCTCTAGTGCTGCAGATGGGGTAAGATCAGCGATCACCCTAGCATCAAAACTTTCCTGATCACTCAATAGAATAGATTCAACTCGAACTTAGACGATAGTCAATGTGATATCTCTAAGTTTGAAGAAATCTATCCAGCGATCATCGAGGGCCTCATCAGTGATGACCTGGTCGATCTGATCGAAATCGGCAATATTGAACAGCTCTGAACAATCGAACTTCGTATTATCAACCAGAAGAATACCTCTTTTAGAGTTTGTGAGCATGAACATCCTTATCTGTGCTATATCCTGATTATCATCACTGAGACCCTGCTCCATAGAGAGTTTTGTTGGACTGATGATCGAGAAGTCTGCATGATAGTTCGATAGAGCCTGAATAGGCATAGGTCCGATGAATGATTTTAGCGTATGGTTGTAATTTCCGCCTAAAGTGATGATCTTCACCTGAGGGTGTGAGGAGAGGAGATTGGTGATCGGGAGAGAGTTCGTGAGGATCACGACTCGTAACTTTTTCTCAATGATCTTCTTTGCAACATACATGGCTGTTGAGCTGGTATCGAGGATGATCGAATCACCATCAGTGAACAGATTGACAGCAGCCTCTGCCATCCTGATCTTCTCCTCAAGCATGATATTCTCTCTGAGCATCATAGGGATACCCTGTACTGAATTCTGAGACAGGTAGGCTCCCCCATGGACCTTGATGATCTCGAAATCCTGTTTACAAAGATGATCAAGATCATTCCTGATCGTCTCCATCGTCACCTGGAACTCTTGAGCTAGTCTTTTTACTGTCACATTCCCCTGCAGTGTTAACGCCTCTTTGATCTTGTTTCTTCGTTCTGTTGGTAACATATCAGGACTCTCCATTCGACTGGTTCTTCAGTAGTATTGGTAAGACAGGTACTTGGTCTTTCTTATATAATAAACGAAAAAACCAAAATGTAAACAAATTAAACCAAAATATTTCTTGACTTTTGGTATTTCTTGGTTTTAAATGAAGTAATAACAAAATATAAACCAAAATTAGCAAGGAGATATTCATGAGATCTTTAGACGATGGATTGGCCTTTATTCTTCAGTATAAGAACATAGCATGGTATGAGAACGGTAAAGTGAGGATCCTTGATAGAAGGATCTATCCGATCGAAATAAGATTCGTAGAATGTTACTCCCATAAAGAGGTTGCTCAGGCAATCACTGATATGGTCACTCAGAGCTGGGGACCCTATTTTGCAGCTGGTATGGGTATGGCTCTTGCAAGTTATGAGGCAAGAGACCTTGGGATCATGGAATTCAAAGATTTCATTCATCAAGCAGGGATCACTCTTTATACCGCCCGACCTACGACCGCTGCTCATATGAAGGAGATAGTCGAGAAGTGTGAGATCGCTTCACTCCTAGCTAAAGAGGCAGGGACTGATCCTATCGATGCAGCTTTCCAGACCTGTATGGAATACTATAGTGATATCTATACCTCCTGTGATGTGATGGGTAAATACCTTGTTGAGAAGTTCCCCTCCTCTGGTACAGTCATGACCCAATGTTGGGCTGAGACGGTGGTTGGTATGATGCTCAAACACTGTAGGAATGAGAATAAAGATATAAAATATATCTGTCCTGAGACTCGACCCTATTTCCAGGGTGCCAGACTTACTGCAAGTTGCATTCATGATATGGGTTTTGATGTCACTGTCATCACAGATAACATGCCTGGTTATGTCCTCGAGAAGAAGAAGGTAGACGTATTTACCTCAGCTGCAGATCTCATCTGCATGGACGGTACCGTCGTGAACAAAGTCGGTACGTTCCAGATAGCACTCTGCTGTGACTACTACTCGATCCCCTACTATGTGAACGGTAAACCAAATCTCGCTCATCCTGATAGAGCTTCAGTCGTGATCGAGGAGAGAGATCCTGAGTTCGTACTACAGGCACTTGGACAAAGAAGTGTTATGGAAGGAGTGAAAGGGTACTACCCTGCATTTGATTTCACCCCTCCAAAACTCGTCACAGGAGTTGTGACTGATAAAGGATGTTTAGATACGTCTGATCTATTTACCTATTATGGAAGTGAGAGATGATTGATTTTTATGTAGAACGAAAAGAGGTAGCCGACATCATGGCACGCCTCTACCAGAGAGGGCTTACAACCGTCTCAGGAGGTAATATCAGTTTCAGGCTGAATGAGGAGCTATTCTGTATCACTCCTTCGAGCCTGGATAAGAGTTGCCTTCAGCCAGAGATGATAGCTATCGTCGGTTTTGACGGTACGAACCATACTCCTGAACTCAACCTGAGTATTGAATCTGAGATGCATCGAAGATTATTGATGTGCAGACCTGACGTGAACGCTGTCGTTCATTCTCACCCGATGTATTGCTCAGTCTTCAGTGCAAGTGATGCTCCCTGTGCCATCAATACCCGATTGACAGCAGAAAGCTATTTCTTCATCCCTGAAGCGGTGATCGTGCCCTATGCACTGATGGGTACGGATGACCTTGCACAGAGGATAGAAGATTGTGGCAGGACCCATGAGGTCATGCTGCTTCAGAACCATGGGGCTCTTGCATTAGGGAAATCATTGGTAACTGCCTTTGATAAGATGGACCTGCTAGAGAGAGCAGCTCAGATGACCATGATCTATGAACAGATGAAACGTAATGGAGAATCTATGATAGAATTGAATGACCTTCAACTTAAAGAGATTGAAGGGATGAAGTAGGAGATAGATAGATGAAAAAAGATATTAACGTGTTCAAAACAGAGTTGGCAGAGACTGTCGCCTACCTGAATGAGAGATTAGACCGTAAAGCAGATATTGGGATCATTCTCGGTAGTGGTCTCGGAGAGCTTGCAGATGCCCTTGAGAATAGGGTATCGATCCCCTATGCGGAGATCCCAAATTTCCCAGCATCTACTGCACCGGGACATAAAGGGCGATTGGTCGTTGGGGAGCTTGGGGGAAAGACTCTATTCTGCCTCCAGGGAAGATTCCATTTTTATGAAGGGTACGACATGGAGACCATCGTCTATCCGATCTATGTCATGAAGGCGATGGGGATCTCAGACTTGATCTTGACCAATGCAGCAGGTTGTGTGAACCCTGATTGGCAGGTTGGGGATCTGATGCTGATCAAGGATCACATCAAGATATTAGCTGATTGTCCTATGAGAGGACCTAATGATGAGGAGTTCGGTAAACGTTTCTTCGATATGTCAGATGCCTATACCAAGGATATCAGAGAGATCGCTAAGAAGACTGCTAAAGAACAGGGACTCGAGATCAGAGAGGGTGTATACTTCCTCTATCCCGGACCAAACTTCGAGACTCCTGCTGAGATCAGGATGGTCAGAACTCTTGGTGGGGATGCAGTCGGGATGTCTACGGTACCCGAGGCAATAACTGCGGCCTACCTTTCCATGAATCTATTGGGAATCACCTGTCTCACGAACATGGCCGCTGGTATCTTAGATGTTAAACTCACTACTGAAGAGGTCATCGAGACCGGAATGAAGGTGAAAGACACATTCATTAAATTACTCAAGGGTGTTATCAGCTCTTGGGAAATAAATAAGAAAAACTAATTAGGAGTTTTACTATGAAAAGAACTATTCTTCTTTTGCTTATTCTGTCACTAGTATCTACCGTTGCATTTGCAGGTGGAAGTCAAGAGGAAGCTACAGAAAGTGGCTTGAACATCGCAATCATCACTTCCCCCTCAGGTGTTGATGATGGGTCATTCAATGAGAATAACTATGATGGTTGTCTTGCATTCGTTGCGAACAATCCTGGTTCAAAGGTAACCCCCTTAAGAGAACCTTCAGGCGATGGAGCAAAGATCATGAAACTCTGTTCTGATGTTGTTGCTGATTATGATGTAGAAGTTTGTACCGGTTTCCAGTTTGGTGGGATATCAACTCTCGCTATGGAAAACCCTGAGACTAAATTCATCCTAGTAGATGTATTCCCAGCAGATCCAGCAGACCCCTACAGTACGGTAGTTCTAGATAACGTCTATGCAATGCAGTTTGCTGAAGAAGAATCAGGATTCTTCGCAGGTGTTGCAGCAGCTCTTGAGACAAAGAGTGGTAAAGTAGCTGTTGTCAATGGTGTTGCATATCCTTCAAACGTCAACTACCAGTATGGTTTTGAATGTGGTGTGAAGTATGTGAATGTGATGTACATCAAGAGTGTTGAATTTGTAGAACTTCCTTCATTAGCAGGTGTTGATGTAACAGGTGCGAATGTTGGTGGAAACTATGTAGGTTCTTTCAGTGATGAGGCTACAGGAAAGGTCGTCGGAAATAACTTGATCGAGAAAGGTGTAGATATCCTCTTCGTCGCTGCCGGAGGTAGTGGTAATGGTGTATTCACTGCAGTAAAAGAGAGTCATGGTACTTGCCAAGTTATCGGTTGTGATGTTGACCAGTGGGACGATGGTGCTATCTCTGGTGGGAACATCATCCTAACCAGTGTATTGAAGGTCATGTCTTCAAATGTTGAAAGAGTCCTGACTGAGATCAATGAAGGTACTTTCGTAGGAAGGAACGTGGTCTTACATGCTGATACTGATTCTACCGGAATCGTCTTTGATGATGGTCGACAGCAGCTTTCAGAGAGCTCAAAGGTCGAGATCCAGAAGGCTTATGAGAAAGTCAAAGCTGGTAATATGGTTATTGCTTCTAACTTTGGGATTACTCCTGAAGAATTTGTCGTAGAATAAATAAGATGGATACCTGCCAAAGGCAGGTATCCAGATAGGACCTATTATATGGACAATATCGTTGAATTACGGCATATCACGAAGACTTTTCCAGGAATCATCGCAAACGATGATGTCTCCATTGATATCAGGAAGGGAGAGATCTATGCCATCCTTGGTGAGAATGGAGCCGGTAAGTCTACATTGATGAGTGTACTATTCGGATTATATGAACCAGACTCTGGTGAGATCATCGTCAGAGGTAAAGGCGAAAAGATCAAGACCCCTCTTGATGCCAATAGATTGAATATTGGTATGGTACACCAACACTTCAAACTAGTAGAGAATCAGAGTGCAGCAGAGAATATCATCTTAGGAATAGAACCTCGAAAGAAGCGGTTCTTACGACCCTCGAGAGTGAATATCGAAGAGGCTAACAAACGAGTGAAGGACCTTACTAAGAAGTATGGTCTGAATATCGAACCTACCGAAAAGGTTGGGAAGATGCCTGTTTCCAGTAAGCAGAGAGTCGAGATCCTTAAGATGTTATATACAGATTCAGAGATCTTGATCTTTGATGAACCAACAGCTGTACTGACTCCTCAGGAGATACAGTCCCTTCTCGAGATCATTCTGAACCTGAAAGAACAGGGTAAGACCATTATCCTGATTACTCATAAGCTTGATGAGATCAAGAAGGTCGCAGATAGATGTGCCATCCTCTGTAAAGGTAAGCTGGTATCCATCTTGGATGTGAAGGACACTCCCACTAAACAGATGGCTGCTCTCATGGTCGGGCGGGAAGTCTCCATGGGTGTTGAGAAGACCCCCTTCATTCCGGGCAATGAGATCTTATCTGTTGAAAAGATGTCTGTTGCGAATGCCGATAAGAAACTCGTTGTCGATAATGTATCGTTCAAAATTCATAGTGGTGAGATCCTGGCAGTAGCCGGTGTAGCTGGTAACGGACAGGTAGCGATCGCTGATACCCTAGCTGGTCTGACAGATATGATATCTGGGAAGATCCTCTATCAGGGCGATCAGATCGATAGCTTAAGTATTCGAGAAAGAAGTGAGTTAGGTATCTCATACATACCTGAAGATCGGCATAATACCGGACTGCTCCTTGATTGCACACTAGAAGAGAATCTCTGTATGAAGAGCTATTATCAAGAGCCTTATTGTAGCCCAGCCGGGATCCTCAACTATGATGAGTTCACGAAGAAGGCAGTAAGCCTGATTGATGCCTATGATATTCGTTCGGGAGAGGCTGAATCCACTATAGTCAGAAGTATGAGTGGAGGGAACCAGCAGAAGGCTATCGTAGCGAGAGAGATCGATCTTGGAAAGGATCTCGTGATCTTCGTCCAGCCCACACGTGGACTAGATATCGGAGCCATAGAGAATATTCATACTAAGATCGTTCAGCTTCGAGATGCAGGTAAGGCGATCTTGTTGATCTCCTTAGAGCTTGATGAAGTCATGGCCCTCGCTGATACGATCATGGTCGTCTATAACGGAAAGATCCAGGCGATGGAGAGAGCAGATTCGTTCTCTAAGAACCAGATCGGAGAATATATGATGGGAGTACATCATCATGAGTAGTGTATCACTTGTCTTAAAACGAATCATGGTCCTCTTTTGTGGACCCGGACGCTTCAGGATGCTGCGGATCGCACTGTTCTGTTTTCTCTTAAGTCTCATTGGTGGAGCGATCCTCTTATTGATCCTTGGGAAGAATCCTCTCCTAGCTTATAAGAGTCTCTTACAGGGAGCTGGAGTCCTTCCAAAACTCAGATACCCTGGGAAGAAGAGTCAGCTTACTGATATTCTGAACCTCATTAACTACACCACCCCTATGATCTTTGCATCTTTAGCAGTAGCTGTAGGTATGAAATGTGGTCTCTTCAATATCTTTGTCTCTGGAACAATGATCCTTTCGGGCTTCATAGCGACCGTACTTGTCGGGTATTCACCGATGGCTCCATTGCTTGCAAAGCCTCTTGTAGTCCTGATCGGACTTATTGTCGGAGGATCAGTTGGTGCGCTAGTCGGATGGTTAAAATACAAATATAATCTTAATGAGGTCGTATTCGCTATCATGTTCAACTATATCATAAGTTATGTTGTTAGTTTCTTTATCCAGACACAATATATCGACCCAGTCTCAAGACAGTCTATCCCAGTTGGTAAGCATGCGATGCTGACACTAGTGGATGTGGAGGCAGGAGGGCTGAGGATGAACATCGCTCTGTTGTTCCCTGTAGCTATCCTCTGTATCTTCCTGATCGATTTTCTCCTTCGAAAGACTCGTATGGGATTTGAGATCAAGGCCGTTGGTCTGAATGCAAAGGCTTCACGTTATGCCGGTATGAAGGTTGGAAGATCTACCCTTATTGCTATGATCATCAGTGGCGCATTTGCAGGTCTTGCTGGTGTATCCTATTATCTTGGGAGTTTCGGTTCGATACAACCTCGAGTGGTTCCCCCTTTAGGGTTCGATGCGATCGCAGTCGCACTGCTTGGGAATATCAATGCCTTCGGATGCTTCTTCGCATCCTTCATCATCATGATATTCGATAGTGGGACCTCCTATCTCTCTTCAAAATTAGGTGTATTACGTGAGATCGCAGCTCTGATCACTAGTATCTTGTTGCTGTTCAGTGCCGGTTCTGCCTATTTCAAATCTGTTGGAACCAGACTAAGTCTGGAAAAGGACAAGGAGTGAATCTGCTATGGAAAAGATAATCATTGAAGCTATGGCCTTTTCTCTTCCCCTGTTTGCGATTGCCATAGGTGGTATCTATTGTGAAGGGAGTGGAGTGATCAATCTTGCTCTAGAAGGTATGCTTGGATTCGGAGCATTCTTTGGCGGTTTCATCTTCTCATTACTAGCTCCACATTTCGTGACGAATGTGAACATTGTAGTCTACCTCTCATTGCTCTTTGCGATGATCGGAGGAGGGCTCTTTTCACTATTACTCGGGATGATGACGATAAAGATGAGAGGGAATCAGGCCATAAGCGGTGTTGTTATCAATATGCTCGCTGTAGCTTTGACTGCCTTCCTTGCAAATCAGCTCAACCTATCGATCTTCGGTGCTGCTTCAAACAAGTTCTCCTTGACTGTATTCCCAAGGATCACCGTACCGGTTCTCTCAGAGATACCGATTCTCGGTGGGTTCTTCACTGATGTATATGTATTTGAGATCATCATCATCATCGTAGCGGTGATACTATGGGATCTCCTATATAGGACCTCTTTTGGCATGCGACTTCGAGCCTGTGGTGATAACCCCCATGCAGTCGCTGCTGCAGGACTTGATGTGAATCGTATCCGATTCACTGCTATTGTGATCAGTGGTATGATGGCAGGTCTTGGTGGGATGAGCTTTGCCTATTCCATCTCGAACAACTACTCTCCTAGTATCTTTGCAGGGTATGGGTATCTAGCAATAGCAGCATTCGCCTTTGGTAACTGGAAGATCGGTCAGACACTCTTTGCCTGCCTGCTATTTGGGTTTACGAGAAGTATTGGATACAGCGTGATAGAATGGGTAGGACTACCAAGTAGTTACAGTGATCTCGTACTTACCCTACCGTATATCACGACCCTCGTATTACTCCTCTTCTTCTCAAAGACCTCAAAAGCTCCAAAGAATCTTGGAGAGATCTATGATAAGGGAAAGAGATAGTTCATGAATGAAGCTACGATAGGTTTAGATAGTATGGTAAGAGAGGCCATAGAGGTCTCTAGGAATGCGAGAGAGCATGGCAACCATCCTTTTGGAGCAATACTCATCGATGCTGAAGGAAATCGGTTGTTGTCAGCTGAGAACACGGTAGAGACAGACTGTGACTGTACCGCTCATGCTGAGAGGAATCTGGTTGCACTAGCGACAAAAACGTATACAGAAGAATTCCTGAAGAGCTGTACCTTGATCTCTAGCGCGGAGCCATGTCCCATGTGTAGTGGCGCCATCTACTGGAGTAATATCGGCAGAGTGGTCTATGGGTTGAGTGAGAAGAGGTTATACGAGATCTCTGATCCTGATGATCAAGTGGGCCTTCTCCTCTCTTGTCGAGAGGTACTAGGCAGAGGGAAGAGAGACGTGACCGTGATTGGTCCGATGCTCGAAGATGAGGCTCAAGAACTACCTATGGACTTCTGGAATAGTCTCTGACCTGTAAAGATTATTAACGCAATAGAAGAGGAGCGGAGAAGGGGGATTCCCTTTTTTTCGCATCCCCTATACCCTAGAAACTTCCTACTCTTCAAATCAAGGAAGCACATATATGTCTTTTAAGACCTTGGGATTATCCAATGCATTACTCCCCGAACTCGCAGCACAGGAATTTAGTGAACCCTATCCAATCCAGTTGGAGGCGATCCCTGCTATTCTCGAGATGCGAGATGTCCTAGGAATCGCTGGGACCGGTTCAGGAAAGACTGCTAGTTATGTACTTCCGATCCTTACGAATCTACAGAAGCTCCAGACGAAGAAGGATAGACATGTCCATGTGTTGGTGTTAGTCCCTACACGAGAACTTGCAGGACAGGTCAATGAAGTCTTTACTGCATTCGCAAAAGGGTTCAAGAAGAAGATCAGATCTACCGCAGTATTCGGTGGAGTCTCGATCAATCCCCAGATGATGGGTATGCAGCATATCGATGTGCTCGTAGCGACTCCGGGAAGACTCTTGCAGCTCGTGAAATCCAAGGCAGTACACTTCTCTGAACTCAAGACGCTAGTCCTCGATGAAGCCGATAAGATGCTCAACACTGAATTCAAAGAAGAGATGAATCAGATCATAGAGATGCTGCCAAAGCAAAGACAGAATCTCCTCTACTCAGCGACCTTGAATGATAATGTGAAACAGATACATCAGATACTCCTCCATGATCCTCTTGTCATCAAGATAGAATCAGAAGAGGCCGATATAGATCTCATTGAACAGACCGCCTATATGGTTGCAGAGAGTGATAAAGGGCCCATGCTTCGATATCTTATTAAAACGCATGAGATGAAGCAGGTATTAGTCTTCACCTCTTCTGTCTCAAGGGCAGATCGGGTAGCTGAGAAACTCAGGAAGAATGGTATCGAGGCTCGAGCGATTCATAGTAAGAAATCCCAAGGTGGTAGGACCGATCTTCTCACGAAGTTCAAGAATGGGAGCCTACCGGTATTAGTGGCAACAGATCTACTAGCACGTGGTATCGATATCGAATACCTCCCCTATGTGATCAATTATGAATTACCTCGTTCCCCTAAGATGTTCATCCATCGAATTGGAAGGACAGGCCGAGCTCAAAGGCACGGTAAGGCGATCTCTCTGATAGCACCGGATGAAGAGCAACACTTCTGGGTCATCGAGAAGAAGATGAACAAGTTCGTCGATAGGATACAGACCGACGATCTAGACCTCGCACGAATTTGATTCGACATGGGAATGACAACACTATATACTTCTCTTATATGATCTGATAGAAGGAGTACCCGTGTCTGAAAGAACGAACCAAGAATATCTCTACATCATCAACTATCCCACCTTTGAGAAGGAGCTTGCTCTACTCGAGCTACGGTCTCTTTTTGGCAGGCAGATAGAAGATAAGTTCTTCTACTCAGAACTCTATATCCCGCCATCACGAAGTGTCTTCTTGAAAGTATGCATCACCATCCTCTATAAGGCTGGTTCCTTAGATGACTTGGTCCAATTAGTAGCGCAGAATGAAGTGAGCTATGAGGATTTCAAGTTCGTACGGTTCTCCGTAGTTGGTGGGGAGCTCGGCTATCATGAATGGGTAGAGAGTGCCACAGAACTCGGAGCAGTCATTCAGGGTGAGATTGATATGTTCAACCCTAAGCATCTTCTCGGAGTGACTTGTCTCAGAGGCCAGTGGGTCTTCGGTATCTTCGAGAAGAATGAGAATCCTTGGATAGAGCATGACAAGAAGCCTCACACCTACAGCAACTCCCTTGCGGTAAGGACTGCCCGATCGTTGGTGAACGTTGCAGTAGGTCCATCAACTGATATCACGCTAGTCGATCCCTGTTGTGGGATCGGGACGGTGGTCATCGAGGCTGCCTCTATGGGTATCGATGTCAAAGGGTTTGAGATCAAATGGCAGATCGCTGATAAAGCCAATAAGAATCTCGTCTATTTGGGATATGAGAGACTTATCACCAATAGTGATATGCATAAGCTCACCGAACGTTATGCTACAGCGATCCTTGATCTTCCCTATGGTGTATTCACCCATACGACCCCTGAGAAACAGCAGGCTCTGATCAGGAGTCTCCGCCGTATCGCTGATCGTGCTGTTATCATCACCTTCGAGAATACGGATGAGACTATAGAGAAAGTAGGATTCAAGATCATTGATAAAGCTACGGTGAGTAAGGGACAGTTCACTCGGATCATTCGTGTGTGTGAGTGATCTTATAAGATGTCTTTCCGATTAATCTGAGTCAGTGATACTCCCGCAAAAACCAGAATCAAAAGAGTCGTGATTAGGTAACTATACCCTTCGATAGGGGTCCCTCTCATGATAGAGATAGCAGAGAAGTATTCGAACGGGGTAATATATTTCAGAAATCCAAAAGCTTCATGAATACCTATGAGAAAGGTGAGAACATAGAGCATGAGGGTGATCCCTACCGCTACTGGTCCAACTCGTTTATGGTTATGTGAGAGCACAGAGAGACAGAGCCCCCCAGTCAAGAAAATGATCTGAACGATGAAGACAAAGAAGAAGTAGAGGGGAAGATGGGTAAAGAATTCGGGAGTTGGTTCGAATCTCATGAAAGATAGGAGTGTCCCTATATAAAGAACACCTGTGAAGATGAGACTGTATATCAGGGCTGCGATGAATTTCATCCTGATGATATATGAACGGGTGATCGGCATAGAGAAGAGCGTCTCAGAAGTCTTCTTTCTCAGCTCCTTCGACAGAATGTTCACTCCTGCGAGAACTGCATAGATCGCTGCGAGCATCGTAAGATATTCTCCGATATAACTGAAGTACCCTTCAGGGGTATTGAAGCTGATCAGATCGAAGGAGAGTGCTTCATACATAGCTTCCGGGAACATCTTCATGACCTCTGCGATGTCAAAGGATTCATTTTGTAGGGTCTCTAATTCGGTACTTGCTCCACTGACTAGGATGATGATCCCAAGACACCAGATGACAAGTCCTTTCAGGTTCGCTCTCATCTCACGTAGAATAATATTCATATACTCTACTCCTTAGGTCGCAGATGCGATATTGCGTCTATCATACAGTAGGTAGCTTACAGCAATACTGATGCTGATCACTACGAGACTGATCACTAGTCCAAATGGCTTCAGGGTACCGTGTTCAGCTATATAGGTGAACTTCACATAGGAGAAGGGTACGATATAGCCCAAGAAGGTCTCATCTAAGATGGTATTGAAGGTCGCAAGAATATAGCATCCAACAGAAAGGCCTACTGAAATAGGGAGGGGTGAATCTAGTTGTTTCACCACCATCGATAGGAGGAGGCCCAATGAGAAGAAGAGTCCTTCCATAAGGAATATCCCGAAGATCATGACTAAGTAGGTTTGAAGGTTAAAAGGGTTTCCCCCAGTATAGAGCTTAATGAATAGGAGGTCTGATAGGCCGATTACCAGTGCGAATAATACCAGATGTACTAGTGCTGCTAAGACCTTATGAGATAATAGTTTCCTTCTCACTACCGGTTTAGTGAGGAGGAAATCAGCAGTTCTCTCCATCTCCTCAGGCAATACCGCATTAAGGCCTAGATTGGCAGAGAATATGGCACCAAAGAGGGTTAGATAGGGTCCTAGCATAGAAAAGTAACCTAAGACCGTGGTGAAATCGGTGTCCATACCGAAGGCCTGAAGAAACGCTTTAGGGAAATCAGCAAGGACTTTCACGAGAATGTCACTGCTTAGTGTCTCGAACATTGAGAAGTAGACCCATGAGAATGCAGTGATCGCAGCAAGCCAGATGAGAGTAGTGGCAATACTTTTTTTCAATTCAAGGAGGAATGTTTGCATACTCACCTACCGATAATAGTTCATGAAGATCTCTTCAAGCGTAGGCTCGGCGATCTTCATGTCGATGATCTTATGATTAGCAACTATTGATAACACTTCGTTGATATCTCCACTATGAAGGAATGAGAGTTCATTACCCTCCTGGGTGAATTCTGAAAAACCTCCATCTGAGAAATCTGAGGAGTTCAAGGTATCACAGGTGATCGAATATTTACGATAGGCCTCTCTGTTGATGGAAGCTACATCATCAATGCGGATGATCTTTCCCTCTTTGATGATCGCTAACCGATTACAGAGCTTCTGTACCTCACTGAGAATATGAGAGGAGAAAAGAATGGTAGATCCCTTATCCCTCTCCTCTTTGATGATATCAAAGAAGGTCTGTTGCATGAGGGGATCCAATCCCGTTGTCGGTTCATCAAGGATGATGAGTTTTGGAGAATGGAGGAGGCCAAGGGCAATCCCGACCTTCTTTCTGTTCCCGAAGGAGAGAGAATCCAATCTTCTAGAGGTATCGATCTCCAGTCTCTCAACAAGCTCGTTCATACGTTTAGTACAGTCTTTCTTATAGAAACTCGCGGAGTAGCTGAGCATCTGTCCAACTTTCATCTTCTCATAGAAGAAGACCTCTCCAGGAAGATACCCTATATCTTCTCGAATGGTACTTCCTTCGGTGATACAGTCCTTACCGAAGATGGTAGCAGTACCGCTTGTCGGGAAGATGAGACCGACAAGCAGTCTAAGAGTCGTTGTCTTTCCTGCACCGTTTGGTCCTATGAAGCCAAAGATCTCTCCCTGCTTCACCGAGAAGGAGACATAATCTATTCCCCGGTTCTTCCCATACATCTTCGTAAGATTGTTTATCTCGATCACATATGTTGCCATCTATTCCTCACTCTTCTGTGTTCAGTGTAGGGATGAGCGGAACCAATGTAAATAAAAATAATCATTTATTAGGTATATATAAACAAACGTTACCTATTCTCTTTGCATTTTACCTATACTCACGTATGCTCTATTTTAAGGAGCAAGCATGGATGACATCAATCTGTCAGTTAGGCGTTTCATCGAGATAACCAACGTAGGTGGAGATATAGACTCCTCCCGTGTTCCCTCATTGAAAGCTGAAGCTATGCTGCTTGGTACAAGAGCTCACCAACGAATCCAGAAGGGACGTGGAGAGGGGTATGAGAGTGAGGTAACTCTCCGCCACCGCTGTGAAGGGCCTGAATATGATATTGTGATCTCAGGTCGTGCAGATGGGCTCTTCTATGAAGAGATGGTCCCGGTGATCGAAGAGATCAAAGGTGTCATGAAGAGGGTAGAGAATCTGGATGAGCCATATTCAGAACATCTTGCACAGGCGAAGTGTTATGCTTTCTTCTGCTCTGATAAGAGTAAAGCTTCAGAGATTAGAGTCAAGATGACCTATATCAGTCTTAAGAACGGCCAAATCAAATACTTCGATTTTACCTATACTCATGAGGAGCTTGAATCTTGGTTCAATGCGCTCATCACGACCTACCGGGTATGGACCGATCGTGAGAATGAATGGCTTAAGAAGCTCAAGGAGTCTGCAGCACAACTCTCTTTCCCCTTTTCCTATAGAAGTAGTCAGCTCGATCTGATGAGGAAGATCTATACGGGGATCAAAGAAGAGAAACAGATGTTCCTTCAGGCTCCTACAGGGACGGGAAAGACTCTTTCAACTCTTTTCCCTGCGCTTAAAGCAGTAGGGGAAGGCCTTGCTGGTAAGATCTTCTATCTTACGGCAAAGACTGTCACTCGTAATGCCGCTAAAGGTGGTATAGCTGCCTTGAAGGCTGAAGGCCTGAAAGCAAGATCGATAGAGATTGTTGCTAAGGGGAAAGCCTGTTTTTGTGAATATGTAGACTGCAGACCTGAAGTCTGTCCCTATGCAAAGGGATACTATGACAGGTCTCCTGATGTGATCTTTGATCTTCTATCTCAGGAAGAGGATTTCTACTTCCCGCTTATAGAGAAGGTCGCGAAAGAGAACTTCCTCTGTCCCTTTGAGTTATCTTTAGACCTTTCCCTCTGGTGTGATATCCTCCTTCTTGACTACAACTATGCTTTCGATCCCAATGTAAGACTGCAACGATTCTTCCCACCTGAAGAGGGATCAAACTATCTATTTCTCATTGATGAGGCTCATAATATGGTAGATAGAGCGAGGGAGATGTACAGTACTGAGCTATCAACGAAAGATATAATGAAGATCAAAAAGGCTTTTGGGCGTAAAGGTCGGAGTATCAAGAAGGTCCTTGATGAGCTTCTCTTGTCTGTGTTGGATAGAGATGAGGAGACTGTGATACTAGAGGAGATCGATGCGATTGATACACTCATAGAACAGGTTATAGATAAGATCAATGTGTTCATGCAGGATCATGTCGATCTCTCCGTTGAGATGGAGCTCCCAGAGTTCTTTCATATGCTTCGCCACTTCAGGGCCATGTATGAGAGGGAGCGTGGGGACTACCGAATCTATCTAGAGAGGAGAGAAGGGGACGCCGTTCTTTCCCTCTTCTGTATCGATACGAGACCTATCATGGAAGAGAGATTAAAAGACTGCCGGGCTTCGATCTTCTTCTCTGCGACCCTACTGCCCCTACCATACTATGTAGAGCTTCTCAAAGAGAACGATGATATCTATGCCTTTAACTCAGAGAGTGCGTTCAGTAAAGAACAACGCAAGCTGCTCGTAGGGTTGGATGTCACGAGTCGTTATTCACGAAGAGGGAGAGCTGAGTATGAGAAGATCGCCTCCTACCTTATCTCGATGGTAGGTGCAAAGTCTGGTAACTATATGGCGTTCTTTCCCTCCTATGGCTTTCTTGGTTGTGTCAAAGAGGTCCTTGATGAGATGAACGTGAATTTCACCATCTCCGAACAGACTCAGTCCATGAGTGAAGGAGAAAGAGATAGCTTTCTATCCTCTTTCGATGAAGAGCGGTCTAATTCCATGTTGTCACTTTGTGTGCTCGGGGGACTGTTCTCTGAGGGGATAGATCTGGTAGGAGATTCTCTTCTCGGTGTCGCTATAGTGGGTACTGGACTACCAGGGCTTTCTACTCGAGGTGACATTCTTAAAGGTTACTTCGAAGACCATGATAAGGATGGTTTTGATTATGCGTGCAGATTTCCTGGTCTCAATAAGGTATTGCAGGCTGCAGGGAGGGTGATCAGGTCTACTGATGATAAAGGTGTCATCCTATTACTGGACGACAGGTTCCATAGCCCGACCTATTGGGATCTGCTTCCTGAGGAGTACGATGACGGCCTAGGGATCAGGGGTAACGATGTGAAATATGTTCTTGAAGAGTTCTGGGAAGAGTGATCAACATGTCTCTGTGCTTATCAGCATTGAATAAATCTTATGGGGTTTGGTCTTGATCACAGCTTTCTCAGAAGAGGAGTATTCCCATTTAACTCTTCATACTCCCAACTAGTATCTTTTGCATTCTGCTTTGGATTGTATGGAGTTATCACCTTCGGCTGAAAACATCAAAAGTCCATAGGACAGTATTTGTTGAAAAGGCAGCAAGTATCACCTTGCAGTCCTCATGTTTTGTTCCAGAAATATAACTCTAATGTAGCAGCAACTTTCATAATCACTCAATTCATTATTATGTGTGCATCACCTGTGCGATTTTTTTTGACAACTCAGCCAGGAGGAACGGTTTTTGGATAAATCCTGTGGCCCCATCGTTAATCAGACCCGTTATACTCGTATCCTGAGCAAATCCAGATGACATTAATACCGTAACAGATGGATTGATCTCTTGTAATTCGTAAAACACATCCTTCCCATTTTTCTTCGGCATTACCACATCAAGTATCACCAGATCAATTTCTTCCTGCTTATCTTTATACATAGCAAGGCCTTCTTCCCCATCCACAGCAAATATCACTTCATATCCTAATTGCTGCAGCATTTCTCCTGCTATGATTCTTACCACACTTTCATCTTCCACTAGAAGAATACTTCCGCTACCTAGTACGAGTTGCTCATGTAATCTCGTACCACCGGTTATCTGATCCTGATCCTGATCCTGATCCTCATCCTCATCTATCGGTAGGTAGACCTTTATTACCGTACCCTTATCTACTTCACTGTACACACTAATAAATCCATTGTTCTCATGTATCGCATTATATGTAACCGAAAGTCCTAACCCAGTTCCTTTCCCTAATCCTTTGGTCGTGAAAAACGGTTCAAAAATATGTCCCTTTAGTTCATCACTCATACCAATACCGGAATCTTCGATCTCAATCTTGATATAGTTGCCCGCCTTTATCTTATGGTCTAACATATGTTCCGTTGAATCATATTCTACATTCTTTGTACTTGATCACTCGTTAGTATGGATAAATCTGCCTGTAGATCTGTCTCTATTCTAATTCGCTTATCGATGCTGCGTTCAAGCATGGCTACTACTTTTCTTATTGATTCATGCATATCAAAGACTTCTTTTATTCGCTGTCCTTTCCGAGAAAAGGATAAGAGCTTCTGGGTGAGTTCCGCTGCCTGCATACTGGTATCAAGAATCAGATCAACATATTTTTTCATGCTTGTATCCCCTCCCATACTACTGGAAAGAATTTCGGCACAACCCATTATACCGGTAAGCATATTATTAAAATCATGTGCAACACCACCAGCAAGTTGCCCCACCGCATCCATCTTCTGTGCCTGGCGGAGTTGATCTTCAACCTTATATTGATCAGTAACATCACGAAATACCAATACGACACCTATGATCTCATCTTTATAATTCCTGATGGGAGCTCCACTATCTGCTATTTGTCTTTCAGTTCCATCGCGAGAGATCAAAACAGTGTGATTAGCAAGATCAAGGCCTTTCCCTGTCTCTAAGAGGAAATTTCAAAATAGCTTTTACGGGGGATAAAATTGCATAAATATGCAAGT
>CAZLZY010000001.1:0-35493 GCA_964564075.1 uncultured Spirochaetales bacterium | reverse complement strand
TGTATGGGATGGTCTATGGAGATGTTCTTGCGAAGCTCTACTATTATGCAGCTGTAAGAGAGGTCGAGAAGGGGTCTGCCATGAAGTTGGTGAACACCTATCTCGATAGAGGTAAGCGGATCATCAATCACAAATCACAGAAGAAGATGTTCAGACTCCTTGAAGAAGCCGTCCAGGATTTCAACAGACTTCCTATGCATGATCGACCTGATGTACCGAAGGTCGGGATCGTTGGTGAGATCTATGTGAAGTTCAATCCCTTCGGGAATCTCTACACGACAGACTGGCTGATCGCTAAGGGGATTCAACCGGAAGTACCGCCTCTTATTGACTTCTTCCTGGTACCTCTGATCTCGACTCAGTACAATGCGAAGAACAACATCGAAGAGGTTAAACATTTCATCATACATCTACTTTCTCGAGCAGAAGGGTACATTGATAGATTCTTTGGTAGGGCGAATAATATACTGAAACAGTTTGATGGGGAGTTGACACCATTCCACTCCATCAAGAAGATGGCTCACCGGGCAGAGAGTATCATCGACCTGATCAATCAGTTCGGTGAGACCTGGCTTCTTTCCGGTGATGTGGTGACCTTCGCAGAGGAGGGAGTCAATACTATCGTATGTCTTCAGCCTTTTGGTTGTATTGCTAACCATGTCATCGCTAAGGGTGTAGAGAAGAGGATTCGCACACTTTATCCACAATTGAATCTTCTCTTCCTAGATATGGATTCAGGTATGAGTGAGGTTAACGTCGCGAACAGGATGGAGTTCTTGGTTGACTCCCTGATCTCTGATGATGATGTACAGAAAAAGAGCCAGAAGAGCTAGTCTGTATATCCTTCGTTGATCTCTTGATCTATCTCGGTGAACTCTACCTCAGTAGGTCTGATCTGATGGATCTCTTTCTGTTCCGGTCTCAACTCTAGGTTAGTGAACTCTTTAGTCACGGTGAAGCGATAACCTGGGTATTCATAGATCGGGATCCTTGGTTCGATATAGCCAGCCGAATATCCCCAGATACTCTGATACTCCTCTTTCTTCTCTCCAAGAGATTCCAACTGTCTGAGATAGGATGCAACAGATTTTGATTCTATGATGATGACCTGGTCCATGGTATCTATGATCGGGCTATGAGGTCTGCTGTGATCCTGTTCGAATGAGAGGATCCTTCTCCCGTTCTCGGTGATCCCGATAGTCCTATAGGTATTACTCTTCCCGACTCCCGGGAGGTTGATCGTGTTCCTGTCTGTTGAGAGGAACGGGATCTCCTCTGCATTACGGATCTCCTCGATCTGCTCCTTCATATGGTTCGGTGTTTTCATGAAGCCTCTGATCTGGCTATAGTATTTTGGGTCTACTCTACCGATCGATTTCTCCTCGACCTGTTCCTGGATCGATCTGGAGTTATTGGCAAAGTAGTGTTTGTTCTCATGATATCCTTTGACCGTGAAGGTATAGTAGGGAAGGACTCCGATGGTGTTGAGTGTCTCTCGTAGTTTGGCCGTATGACCTCTCCGTGAGGCAGCGACAGTGAAGACCTCCTGATTCGTCACGATCCACCCAGCAGATAGCAAGCTTGATACTGCTACCTGAGATGCAGGTGTGATCTCCATGGCACTCGAGAAATGGGTCTGGATGATGAACTGCTTGATACCGATCTTCTCTGCTCTCTCTTTGAAATCTTTGAGGATCGCTACCCTTTCAGATGAGATCCTTTGAGGGAGATAGATCGGGATCTTCGTCCCAAGCCTCACCCGTACGATCTCTGCATGCTTCGTATCCTTATCTCTATCGTTGTTTGCCTCGATCTTATGCTCTGCCATAGTATAGACTGCATCAAGAACCTGCTTGAGGGATTCGATAGAGCTCATCATGGCATCCCCACCGGTAATGAGTATATCCTGTAGCTGAGAGTCCTCTTCGAAGTACTTCATCAGTTTTTGTAGTTTCGTAGCCCAATTCTCATTAGGCTTGAGTCTTTCCAGATCGAAGTTGAATCTCCCATTCTGAAAGTCATACATCCTCTGACAGTAGGCACAAAGCCCTCCACAGGCTCGTCCCATCGTCGATGGGATGAAGATCGCCACGTTCGGATAGCGTCGGTGAATATTATTAGAGGGGAGGACCCAGCCAGCTGCATTAGGTTTCCCCGGTTCCATGATATCCTCTTTCTCCCACGCAGAGATATTCCCAAACTCATCAACGAGTTCTTGAGAATAGAGCACATAATCTCTGATCGCACAATCTGCATGGGTATATTTCTTATAGGGACGAATCAAGAGCATAGATAGGAAGTATGGTGTGACAAAGATAGGGATACCTTTCTTCGTCGCTTCGGTCATGATCCTCAGGGTCTCATCTGATAGCGAGTCATCTAAGTATTTCTGTAGTTCATCAACATTCCTAACAGCAAAGCTGAGGTGGAATACATCATTCTCCCACCATGCTTCGATCTGTTTCAAAGCGGTATGTTCATCTGTATCAGGAGAGATAGTGAATCTTGTGACCTGTTTTCCCGTCTGCATATCTTCATAGATGAGCCGAATGATCCGCTGTTTGTTCTTATTTCTCATATGGATGATATCTTCATCAAGTCCACTAGGATGTCTAGCCATCCAGTCAATGACATGCTGTCGTGAAGGGATCTCCGGCCGGTCAATTCCGTTGAGCTGTCTGAGTAGGTGTAGTAGATCCTCATAGAAATCTGCAGTAGCCCGATAGTTCCCTTTCTGGATCGCATCGCGAAGGAGTTCGAAGGGGTGAGACTCGATGATCTGCCCATGGAGGTTCTGATCTGTGAAGGTCTCTCCCTCATGTTGGAGATAATCAAGGATCCTGATGAAGGCAAAGTCTCTCCAAGAGAGTTTAAAATAGGCCTTTTCACCATGCTCCTTCCCATTATAATAGGCGTATGCTTTGGGATGCTCCTTTAATAGACGAAGGAGGACACGCTTGATGAGATCGAGTTTATCTAAGAATTCGATGCTAGTATCCCCTAAGATCTGAGTGATCTCAGGATTCTCCTTGATGATCAATTTAACGAGAGATTCCCTAGCATTCTGAATCATATTCGAGCTCCATCAGTTTTTATTTATCGATACCTGTCTTATGAAGATATTTCGAAGACAGGATAATTCATGACTATTTACTATACGATAGGTGTCTAACCTAAGGTGTCTAACCTAAGGTGTCTTACCTAAAGATGAGGTGTCATTAACTATAGCATTTTCTTATCTGATAAGCAAACAGACCATACTTCAGTGACGAGTACAGCCCTATCTTATGGTGAGGACACCAAAGAATGGGCTGTTATATGGGGCTTTAATGATCTCTAGCCGTGGTTGAAACAACGTACTCCAGTGAAGACCATCGCAATACCCTGTTCGTTACAGGCATCGATCACTTCCTGATCTCGTATAGAGCCACCCGGTTGGATGATCGCTTTGATCCCGGTCTGAGCAAGAGAGTCGATACTGTCACGGAATGGGAAGAATGCATCAGATGCTAAGATCGCTCCCGTAGTATCTTTACTCTTTCTCACTGCGATCTTGACTGCATCGACACGTGAGACCTGACCTGGGCCGATACCCACTGTTCTCTGATCCTTCGCTATGAGGATACCATTTGATTTGACATGTTTGAGGACCTTCCAGCCGAAGAGCATATCATTGATCTCCTGTTCGGTAGGTTGTTTCTCAGTGACTACTTTCAGATCACTATTCTCGATGACAGCACAATCTCGATCCTGGAGAAGCAGGCCTCCACCGACGAACTTGTTGAAGTGGACTTGATTCAGAGGGGGGATAGCTCCGAGTCGGAGGACTCGGAGGTTCTTCTTCTGTTTCAATATCGCCAATGCTTCAGGTTCATAATCAGGAGCCATGAAGATCTCGAAGAATATCTTTCTGAAATACTGAGCGATCTCTTTCGTACAGGTACGGTTGATAGCGACGAGCCCACCAAATGCTGAGAGTCTATCAGCTTCGAAGGCAGCTTTTGTGACCTCAAATAGATCTTCACCTGTTGCAGCACCGCAAGGGTTTGCATGTTTAACGACGATACAGGCAGGATCACTGAACTCTCTGAGAGTCTCGATCGTCCCTGTAGCATCATTGAGATTATTATAGGAGAGTTGTTTTCCGTTAAGGATCTCAGCATCTAGAATAGATAGGGCCTCTTTCTTGGCAGGTGGAACGACCTCTTTATAGGCTGCAGCACTCTGATGAGGGTTCTCCCCATATCGAAGCGGACTGAACTTACGGTAGGTGAGTGTCACCTCTTCTGGATAGGGTTCTTCTGTCAGGTAGGCCCCAATCAATGCATCATACTGTGCGGTATGTCTGAAGGCTGCTGCGCAGAGATCCTTTCGAGTCTCGTAGGAGACAGCTGAATCCTCTTTGAGTTCGATGAGTACCTTCTCGTAATCTGAAGGATTCACGATCACCGATACCCAACCCATGTTCTTTGCTGCAGATCTGATCATAGTCGGTCCACCGATATCGATCTGTTCGATAGCCTGGTCGATCTTCACCTCAGGTTTCTGGATCGTTGTCTCAAAGGGATAGAGGTTACAGACTACAAGATCGATCCATGGGATACCATGTTCTATAGCAGCCTCTGCATGTTCATCACGGAGCCCTAAGATGCCTCCATGAATGAGAGGATGAAGAGTCTTGACTCTTCCATCCATCATCTCTGGGAAACCTGTCAGTTCTGAGACCCCTTTGACTGGGATATCATGTGCTAAAAGGGTCCGTTTCGTCCCTCCGGTAGAGATGAGTTCCACTCCCATCTCACTGAGACCTTTTGCAAACTCTACGATACCGCTCTTATCTGATACAGATAACAACGCACGTTTCACTGGTGTCGGTTGTATATTCATGAACTACCTCTTACTGGTTTATATTGATCGATTATCTCTATTAATGCTCTGCCTTCAAGCTCCTGAACTCGTGCTTTCAATACGTGAGGAGTATCATCTTCTAGGACCTCACATCTTTTCTGCAGGAGAATAGGACCCCCATCTACCTCTTCTGTCACGAGATGGACAGTACATCCGGTCTCCCGATTCCCTGATGCTATCACAGCTTCATGAACATCTCCATCCATTCCTCCTGCAAAATCGGGGAGAAGTGAAGGATGAACATTCACGAGGCGATCTTCCCAGGCTCTACAGAACCAGGGAGAGACGATCCTCATATAGCCTATGAGTAGAACAAGATCTGCACCATGTTCTCTCAGTACTGCATCGATCTCTCTATCATAGGTCTCTCGATCTTTGAGTACCCCCTCCTCTCTTGAGGGGATATGGACTGCCTTGATAGCATGGGAGCGAGCTCTATCGAGGATCCCTGCTCGTTTACGATCAGATATCACGACGGTTATCTCTGCTTTTAGAGTCCCTGTTTCGATCGCATCGATGATCGCCTGCATATCGGTCCCTCTAGTGGATCCAAGGACTGCGATCTTCCTCATGAGCGTAGCTCCTTCATTGCTTTGATACGGGTATCTATGAGCTCTGTGGTCCCGATATCCTCTCGGTGAAAGAGATCTCCGGTAATACGCCCGATCTGAGCCTCTGCGAGCCTCTCAGCGGATTCGATAGTATCCCCTAGGGCAACGCATGCTACGGTCCTAGATCCTCCGGTTACGAGTTCTCCCTCTTGTAGGTCTACTGAACCTAAGAATATTTTGCAGGAATCATCGATCTTGCTGATATCGATCAATGCTCCTTTGTTCGAGACGGTGGGATACCCGGTGGGAACGACATACTTGCAGACTGAAGCCTTCGGAAGAAGGTCGATCGATACTTCACTCAAGGTCCCTACTGCTGCATGGTAGAAGAGTTCTCCAAAATCTGCTTTGACGACGGATAGGAGGTTCATGATCTCTGGATCTCCGAATCTCGCATTGTACTCAATGATCATCACTCCCTCATCTACTGCCATGAAGCCACCATAGAGAACTCCTCGATAGGGTTTCCCGTTATCATCTGCTAATGCCGCTATGACCTGCTCATTGAGTTCTCTTGCTTCGAGTATATCTGACTGTGTTAAGAAGGGGAGGCTGTGGTCACTATCGGTATAACTACCCATACCTCCGGTATTCGGCCCCTTATCACCATTATAGGCTCGTTTATGGTCCTGTACCGCAGGGAGATGGATAGAGGTCTCTCCATCTGTGATGGTCATGAGTGAGAACTCCTCTCCAATCAGTTTCTCTTCGATCACACAATGGCTACTCTCCTGTAGTAGTTCAGAAACATAGGAGAGGGCCTCTTCATGAGTATGAAGATGATCTCCTGCGACCTGAACACCTTTACCACCTTTGAGGCCATCTGCTTTGATCACATAATAGTCTTCGAGTCTGCTCAATAACTTCGCAGCCTCTGCTTCAGTCCTGATGATCTGGTAGATCGGACTTGCATCAGGTACGACCGTCTCAAGGAGGTCCCGTGTATAGGACTTACTCGTCTCTATCCTGGCAAGGCTCTTATCTGGTCCGAAGACCGCGATACCCTCCTCTCTGAGGGCATCGGCAACACCGGTGCTCAAGGGGGCCTCTGGTCCTATGATCGCAAGATCTATACCCCAGGAGGTTATACTCGATCTGATGAACTGTGCATCGGTGATATCTCCTATGGTATAACCGGCACAAAGCTCTTTGATCCCCGGGTTCAAGGCTGAGCCGATACAGTAGAGTGTTGCTGGACTATAGGAGTTCGCGATGCTGTATGCCAACATATGTTCACGAGCCCCTGATCCGATGAGGAGTATTGCTCTCACTCTGTTACCTCTCTTTCTTTATGAATATAGGTGCCACCGAGACAGGCATAGCAGGGAGTGTCTATATGATGGTCCCCTTTACGTGTCACAGCTTCGATCAGATCCCCGATCTCTTGATAGAGCAGGATCTCTGCCTCCAAGAACTCTCTGATCTCCTCACAATCCTTATCGGATGCGATAAGCTCTTCGGAAGTCGGGATATCGACTCCATAATAGCAGGGATTGGTGACCGGTGGACAGGCCGAGACAAAATAGACTTTGTTCGCCCCGAACTCTTTTACCATCCGAACGATCTCTCTACTCGTAGTCCCTCTGACGATACTATCATCAACGATCATGATATCTTTGTCTTGGATCTCTAGCCTCTGAGGATTGAGTTTATACCTGACCGACTGTCTTCTCTGTTTCTGGTCAGCCATGATGAAGGTTCGACCTATGAAGGTGTTCTTATAGAGTCCTTCTGAATAGTTGACTCCTAGTATCTTTGCCATGGATAGGGCCATAGTATTTGATGTGGAGGGAGCTGGTATGATGACATCTGGTCGCAGCTCCTTATATTTCTTTATCCAAAGCTTCCCGAGATTCTCTCCCATCCTCAACCGAGCTCGATAGATGTTGATATTATTCATCATCGTATCGGGTCGTGCGAAGTAGACATATTCGAAGATACAGGGAGTGAACTTCTTATGACTTACCGTTCGAGAGTAGAACTCACCCTTTTCTGTGATATAGATGATCTCTCCAGGCGTAACGTCTCTGACGAGCTGATACCCGAGCATGTAGAACATGGAATCCTCGGATGCGAAGATATACTCTTTTCGGCCGTTAGCGTTCGTTCTTTCTCCCATGACAAGAGGTCTGATACCATGGGGGTCTCTGAAAGCTATGAGGCCTCTATCCTTGATCACTGAGACGGCCGAGATGGAACCTTTGGTAAGGCTGAAGAGTTCCGATGCTGAGATACAAAGCCCATCGAAGAAGGTCGCATCAGAGATCATATGGGCAGGATTATTTCCAATACATCGCTGCAGCACATCTGCGAAGAGCTGCATCAGCATCTCTGAATCACTATAGGAGTTCAGGTATCGTTTCCTGTTCGCAATGACTTCATTGCGTAGTTCATCATAGTTGACGATATTCCCATTATGAGCGAAGGCGATCCCATTCGGGACGCTCGTCCAGAAGGGTTGGACCTCATCACTACTCTTCTCCCCGCTAGTCGGGTATCGAGTATGACCGATCCCCATATTGCCTTTAAGTCGCTCCATATGACGTGCTTGAAAGATATCACGGACGAGCCCGGTACCTTTCTTTATATGAAGGCTCTCATTACAAGTGATGATCCCTGCAGCGTCCTGACCTCGGTGCTGCAGTTGCACAAGACTGTCATACACTTCAGTCGATACTGGGTTCTCTGCTATGATCCCGACGATACCGCACATCTAAGCTTCATCCTGATCTGCAAGTGAGAGGATCCTCATAGCAGCAAGTGCTGCATTACCCGGATCTATCACGGTCAGGACTGGTGTCCTGCTTGGCATCTGTAATGTCGAGTTGATATTGACGAGCATATCGACCTTGTCAGCGAACGGTGGACACGCGATGACTGGGGCCGTGCAGTTGGCTGCACAGAAGCCTGAAAGAGCATTGGACCTGCCTGCTATGGTGATATAGACAAGAGCCCTGTGATCCTTGTGAGCATCAAGTACTCCCAAGACCTTCAAAGGATCCTTATGAGCTGAGGCAGTGTAGACATCGATGGAACATCCTGACCTGTCATATCCTTCTGCAAGCTGCAGACCGGCAATGATCTTATCTGCATGGGGTCTATCTGATGTGGAACCCATGATAATAACGATTTTCTTCATAATTCATACACCTCTGATTATTGTTTGTTCACATATGCTACAAGATTCCGGGTAAGTCTTTCTGATACCGGCTTATCTTGTTCTGTCTCTTCTGGGAAATCGAACTGCTCTCCTGTGATCATCTCATAGAGCTTGATATAACGAGAGGAGAGTTCTACGATCAACTCCACGGGAGCCTGCGGTAGTATCTCATCATGATAGGGATCACAGTTCTCTCGAAACCATAACCTAAGGAACTCCTTATCGATGTTCGCAGGTTCTAGACCTTGGGAGATCCTCTCTTCATAGGAGCCGGACAACCAATACCTACTGGAATCTGGAGTATGGATCTCATCGATGAGGAGGATGTTGCCAGCTGCATCTTTACCCATCTCATATTTCGTGTCTACTAGGATCAAACCATGTTCTGCAGCTACCTGCTGTCCATAGGTGAATAGGTTCATCGCATAGGTACTCGCTGCCTTCCAATCCTCCTGGCTCATCCAGCCCTCCTCGATGATCTCTTTTGGGGAGATGGGACGATCATGGTGCTCCTCTTTTGTCGTTGGAGTGATGACCGGGGTATCGAGCTTCTGATTCTTCTTAAGGCCCTCTGGGAAAGCGATACCACAATAGTTCCTGACCCCGCTATGATACTGGGTCCATAATGAGGTATCAGTAGTTCCGGTGATATAACCTCTCATGACGAATTCGATAGGGAATACGGTACAGGTCTTTCCTACTGTCGTATTAGGATCTGGTATCTCAAGGAGATGATTCTCTACGATATGGGCCGTCTTCTCAAACCACCAGGCACTTGTCAGGTTCAATACCTGACCCTTGAAGGGGACTGAAGCTAGAATCCTATCAAAGGCACTTTGTCTGTCTGTAGTCACGAAGATCATTGAGTCCTCTAAGGTGTAACTATCACGGACTTTCCCTCGTCTCTTACCGGGACGCTCAAGGTCTGTCTCGATCATACAGTTATTCAGATACTGTGTGATGATCCTCTTATAATCCTTCTGATCAGCTTTCATAGATCATCCTCCTATGTGCGATGGGGTTTGCCAAGAGGTGAGTCCCCTCTACCTGAGCTATAGTCTGTACTGCTCTGCTAGGATCATCAGGGATGATCGTCCAGATCACTCCATGAGTGATCTGTCTGATACCCCCAATAGAGAACCAGCTCTTCAATGCATGTGTCGTATGATCACCGATACAGTCGTCTGTCTCTCGAACCAGGAATGATACTGCTGAGCTCGTCTCAGTCACTGGAGTGTCGAGTACGAACTCCTTATTGGAGTTGTAGAGTTCTCCACTTCTATCGATCTTCTTGAGGATCTGTACTCGTTCTTCTTCAGTGGTGCCTTCTTCATAGGAGACCTCCCAATGAACATGTTTCTTCACTGAAGCTTCGATACCTCTCTGTCTCAGGGCATTCTCGACCGATACGGCTTCGTTATCGGTGATGACAAGGGAGATGACGACTTGGTCACTAGTAGTTTTCGGAGTATAGGGCTTAGGCTCTATAGTCTCCTGCAGGACTGTAGGATCGACCGATCTCTCTGGTCTCTCATGAGTGAAAGGACCAAACGTATCGATATACCGGCTCATGGAGGAGAATATCTTATCACCGGCGGTGGTCCTCTCAGGGTGGGGCATGAGTGCTAGGACGGTCCCTTCCCGATTACTGATCCCTGCGATGTTATAGACTGAACCATTTGGATTGATGGGAAAATCTGTCTGATAGTCCCCGTTATCATCTGCATAACGGAATACTGTCATCTTATGCTCGATCATATAGGAAAGAAGTTCCTCTGGAATGAGAAATCGTCCTTCAGCATGTGCCGCTGGGAGCATCATCATCTCACCCTCTTCACAATCGAGAGTGAAGGCACAATCGGTAGGGGATCCGTCATGTCTTATATTGATCCATGCATTATAGAAGCCGGTACCAAGTACTTCATCTCCATCCATCCTTCGGTTGGTCGTAAGAGCAACTGACTGTGCAAGACCTTTAGCTCCTGGGACGAGTCCTGCCTCGACGAGGATCTGAGCTCCATTACAGATACCAAGGACCGGTTTCCCTTTCTTACTCTCTGCCTTGATCCTGTCCATGATGGGGTCAAGGGCTGCGATGATCCCGGAACGGGATCTATCCTCATAGGAGAAGCCTCCTGCGATGACGAACCCGTCATAACCTGCAAGGAGCTCTTCGTCCATATTCCACCTGTGATGGACGGGTTCCATCCCTGCTCGGCGTATCGCCTCTGCAGTCTCCCGTTCACAGTTCGTGCCGGGGAACTCAATGACTCCTATTCGCATGAAGCACCTCCTGTGACTCCGGTGATGACGGTCGTTCCATCTCCAGATTCGATCGTTCCGAGTAGTATCGGCCTCTTGTTGAAACTCTTCTCGATGACCTTCACTGCAAGAGCCTTCTGTTCTGCTGGGACGACGATGGTATAGCCGATCCCCATGTTGAATGCATGATACATCTCTACTGCTGGGATATCTCCGAGTTCTGCCATATAGGAGAAGATCGGTGGGATCATCCAGCTTTTAGGGTCGATGACTGCTGAAACAGCTTTTGGGAGGGTCCTTGGTACATTCTCGATGAGGCCTCCTCCGGTTATATGGGACATGCTCTTCACCTCGAGCTCTGAAGCAAGCATCTGAGACACAGCTGTTACGTAGTTGGTATGTGGTTCTAGGAGGATCTGACCGATGTTCAGACTTCCAGAGTCACCGAACTGTGCAGGGATCTTATCATTCACGGTAAGGTTCGCATGGTCGAATAGGACCTTCCTTGCAAGAGAGTAGCCATTCGTATGTAATCCGCTTGAGGGGATACCGAAGATCACATCTCCGGGTGTGACCTCTTCTCCATTGATGATCTTATCCTTCTCGACGAAACCGGTGACGATACCAACGAGGTCATGTTCTCCCTCACGGTAGGTTCCCGGCATCTCTGCAGTCTCTCCACCTACGAGACTTACTCCAGCTTCGAGACATCCATCTGCCATCCCCTGAACCATCTGTGCTACCACTTCAGGTTCGAGTCTGTCATTCGCGATATAATCTAGGAAGGTGACCGGTTTGGCCCCATGTACGATGATATCATTACAGCAGGCACTCAAGAGATCTCTTCCAATAGTAGAGTAGTCACCAGTCATGGATGTGACCATGATCTTGGTCCCTACACCGTCGATACTCTGGACCATCACCGGATGGTCATATGCGGTGACTACATCCTTCAGGTCATAGAAAGATCCGAAACTTCCCAAGCCTGTCAATACGGCAGGGGTGAAGGTGGAAGCTGCACTTCCTTTGATCTTCTCGACGACTTCGTTCCCTGCGTCGATATCTACTCCTGCTGACTTATAACTGATACTCATGATAATCTCCTTCGTAGACCGTGTGACCATTGCTCTTTAGCTACTGCAACGGGTACGTTGATGAGTTCGTCGATCTTGATCTCAGAAACTTCTGGGGTAGTCTTTCCGATATGAACAGGGGTAATCCCCTCTTCTTCGAATAGGGTACTGCAGGCTACCGTATGCTCTTTTTTGACTGCGATGATGAAGCCGAAGGACTCCCCGAAGAGGAAGGGTACCCTATGAGAACCTTCCGGACTCGTGATCGATACGCCTGTCTCATGGGTGAAGAGCATCTCACTCAAGGTAACAGCAAGGCCACCTTCAGAGATGTCATGGCATGCGGCGATGAACCGCTTCCCTGCACATGCATGAAGTGCTCTTCCGATAGAGAGGAGCTCATCCAGATCTGGTCTTGGGATCGTATTACCAATGAATCCGTTCAGATCGTAATAGACGCTACCTCCCATCTCGTGCTTCCTCTCACCGATGAGATAGAGATCATAGTCCTCATTCGGTATATGAGAACCGATAGCGTTATCTACATCCTCTAACTTTCCCATCATGGCTATCATAGGGCTAGGGGGAATAGAACCCTTTCCCGATTCATTATAGAGGGATACGTTACCTGCGATGACCGGTATACCAAATGTTGATGAAGAATCAGCTACACCCTTACAGCCCTCTACGAACAATCTCATCTGTTCAGGTTTCTCAGGGTTGCCATAGCAAAGACAGTCAGAAAGAGCTACAGGTACTGCACCTGTTGCGACCGTATTACAGAAGGCCTCCGCTACTGCATTCACTGCTCCTTGATAGGCATCGATCTGATTCTGTCTCGGGTTCTGATCCGTTGTGAGAGTCACTGCGATCTTATGAAGTTCTTCGGGGTAGGTCGCATCATTGAAGGGTGTCATGATCCCTGAATCACCAACTCCTGCTTCAACTGCTGTCATGCCCTGTACCTGTTTATCATACTGTTCATATAAGGGACGACGGGAGGCGATGTTCTCATGTCCTAGGAGGGTGAGTAGAACCTCCTGATAATCTTTAGGTTCGGCGATCACCGGCTCTTTCGGTGGCTCTTTTAGTTCTCCGACCTCTCTATGGTAGAGAAAACCTTTAGTCACCTCACCTGCAGGAGCATCGATGAGTCGCTCCCCCTTATAGGTAACGACATAATCAGTCTCTTTCGTCACATATCCGATCACTCGTGCTGCAGCTCCCTTCGATATCTCAGGAAGAGCATACTCGTTATTATAATGATCAAGGATCATGGGGGTGAGATCCTTCGGAGAGACCCACATGTATCTCTCTTGGGTCTCAGCACAGAGGATGACATGAGGTTCATAATCTCCATCTGCGATATGGATCTTCTCAATCTCTACTACAGCCCCATAGCCTGAAGTCTCGACAAGTTCTACACTAGCACAGGCAATACCGCCTGCTCCGAGGTCTTTGAAACCGACTCGATCGATCGCATCGATCGCTTTGAGTTTCTCAAAGAGTTCTCCGGATGATTTGATCATATGTCTTCCAAGGAAGGCGTTTGGTTCCTGAACCGCTCCCTTGTTCTGTTCATGCTGATCCTCTTCGAGTTCGAAGCTAGCAAAACTCGCACCACCGAATCCGCTATTATCGGTAGGTTTCCCTACAAGGATCAGATCATACCCTTGGGCCTCCTCAGGTGCATAGGAGTGAACGATGGCATCTGAATCGAGTATCCCGAGAGAGACGACGGTGACAAGACAGTTATCATCATAACCCGGATCGAACTGTAATCCTCCTGCAAGGTTCGGGACTCCGATGGGGTTACCATACCCGGCAATCCCGGATACGACTCCCTCATAGATCCATTTGTTCTTAGGATCATCGATCGAACCGAAACGGAGGTCATCTGCCTGTGCTATGACTTTTCCACCCATGCAGCAGACATCTCGAACATTACCACCGACTCCGGTCGCAGCTCCTTCATAGGGGACGAGCTGACTTGGATGGTTATGTGATTCATGGCTCATGATGATCGCATAATCCTTACCGGAAGCATCGGTAGCTATCCGAACGATGCCGGCGTCCTCTTTAGCTCCGAGGATGACATCTTTGCCCTCAGTAGTGAATAGACCGAGATAGGGACGGCTGCTCTTATAAGAACAGTGTTCAGATCCTTCGATACCAAACAGTATCAGCTCTGCGAGTGTCGGACTTCTGTGGAGGATCTCGAACTGCAGTTTCTTGGCCTCTTCGAGCGTCAGCCCAATGGTATGCTCATTCAGCAGTGCTGTGATCTGTGCATCATCGAGCTGCTTTAGATCATACGAAAGAACGTGTGTATGTGACATGCATGACTCCCTCTGTCATAGTTCTGTATTGATCAGTCAGACCTCTTCACAATCCTATAGAAACAAACAGACCCCGGAGTTATTCCGGGGTCTGTTTGATACAGGTGTATACGTACGCTGCATGAGCTCTAGACTTATTGCTATGGCCGCATGCAGTTGATCCCACAAAAAACAGGGGATTCCTACGTTATCTGATAGTTTCTTATGTAAAGAGATCGAGCGATTCAATTTGTAAACCTCTTGATTTCTCTCGATACACCTCAGGGAGGTATATCTCTGATTATAGGCAAGTTATACTTCATTTTGTTGTTGATATGCAACACAAAGAGGAGGATAAATAGGTAAATACTTGATAAATTGATATTGTGTTGCAGAACGTACCACAAACTGCAACAGATGTGCAGGTGTCCAGTAGTTAGTGAGAAGAAGCTCTGGTATGCCCTATGTGAATAAGTTACGTGGACCACTGAAGTCGTAGAGATATGCGCCTAGGTTGACATTACCCTCCGTATCGACGAGGACCCCTTCAGATTGTAGGAGTGATGCCTGTTCTTCGAGTCCTTGCCCAGATGCCATAGCGATATGACCCTGTTTGTTGATGACTCGGTGCCAAGGGAGATCACGAGTATGAGAGGAGGAGTGAAGTAGACGAACGACCTGTCTTGCACCTTTAGGTGATCCTGCGAGCTGTGCGATCTGACCATAGGTTGCAACTCGTCCTTTTGGGATCTGTTTTATGAGAGTTATCACCTGTAGTGTAAACTCTGTCAATTCATGACTCATGACTTGCTCCTCGTAATCGGTGATCATTTTTTTGATTATAACCTATTTTGGTGTAAAAACATAGTAATGAAGAATCAATGGTATTATGGGTACTTTCGTAGAAATCAGTTTTGCTGCTGTGAATAGACATCAACCGAATCTCCTCTGGATCGATGAGATCGGTGATAAGGCAAAGAACTCCATGAAAGAGTCTGTTTTATCAAGTATATAGTGGATTCACTGTGTTCATTTAGCTTCTCCGTTCATCAGAGTGAGTAACTGCCGAATACTGGTGTTATATCTAGTAATTCTCTTCTTCGTTCTACACCGGGGGGGGATCGATCATGTAGATAAAGAATGAAAGATATACTTGATAAAGGTCTCCTTATGTCAGTTTTTCGCATGACTAGATCCAATACAAACCCCACAGTGATGTTATAAGAGACAGTAGATGAAAAACTCATAGTGCAAAAGGGAGTAGAACTCAAGAAAAATAGATGAGCTATTCTTTTTCGGGAATTGACATATTCGCTTTTTTCTCTATAATATTTGATATTATGACAGGGAAATACTTCTTTTTTAACTTGTTCTCTTTTTTATTTTTTATGAAAGGTTGTTAAGGGAGTCCTGTGTTTGTAAAAATGAACAATTGACTCCCTGAAGGGGAGTTTTTTTTATGCTAAGGAGTAGATCATGCTGCAAAAGCTGGAAGAGCTGAAGAAAGAATTTCGAGAGTCCGTGGAGGACCTGAAGGATAAGAACAGTTTGGCCAAGTTCAAGGCTGATTATCTGGGGAAGAAGGGAAAGCTGAACGAGATCCTTAAGGGGATGAGAGAGGCTACGACAGATGTGAAAAAGAGTATCGGTGCGGCAGCTAACGAGTTCAAGCAGGAGATTCAGGAATCTCTGGTGAAGCAGCTTGCCAATATCGAGATGGACGAGATAAATGCCCAACTCAAGAAAAGCTGGCAGGATGTGACATTGACAGACGATGTTAGGGTTAAGGGAATGCAGTCCTCTGGATTTCATCCGGTGACGCTTATCCAACGGGAGATTGAAGATATTTTCACCTCTATGGGATTTGATATTCTGGATGGCCCCCATATCGAGGACGATTTTCACAACTTCGAGGCTTTGAATATTCCCGCTACCCATCCGGCGCGGGATATGCAGGACACCTTCTGGTTTACCGATATGGAACACCTCTTGAGGACTCACACGTCCTGTATTCAGGTTCGCGGAATGGAAGCACATGAGCCTCCGTTCAAGTTTGTTGGACCGGGAAAGGTCTTCCGTTGCGAATCCACCGATGCGAGCCATGAGATGGCTTTCCATCAGCTAGAGGGAATGATGGTGGGCAAGGATATTTCCGTTGCCAACCTTATCTACTTCATGAAGACTCTCCTTTCAGAAATATTCAGACGGGATGTGAAAGTGCGTCTGCGGCCGGGATTCTTCCCCTTCGTGGAGCCCGGTTTTGAGCTGGATATTGAATGTTTGATCTGCGGAGGTAAGGGCTGCAAGGTTTGTAAGCAGTCCGGCTGGGTTGAGCTTCTACCCTGCGGTATGGTTCATCCAAATGTTCTACGTTCCGGGGGGATCGACCCTGAACAGTGGAATGGTTTTGCCTTCGGCCTGGGTTTGGACCGGCTTGTTATGATGCGCTATCACATAGATGATATCCGCCATCTACATAGCGGGGATCTACGGTTCGTTGAACAGTTCAAGGCTTACTAGAGGGAGATTAAGATGAATATTAGCATAAATTGGATAAAAGACTACGTGGATCTACCTGAAGATATCACTCTCCAGGAGCTAGGAACCCGGTTTACCTTGGCCACTTGTGAGGTTGAGGAGGTGCAGACTACTGGCGAACATCTGAAAGCTGTCAAGGTGGTTGAGATCACTGGGATCGAAAAGCATCCCGACGCGGATAGGCTGAATCTTGTTACCTTCAATACCGGTGACGGGGAAGAACGGGTCGTCTGTGGGGCTTCCCATGTGGAAGTGGGTAAGAAGGTGCCTTTTGCCTGTATCGGAACGACCCTTCCGGGAGGTTTTACTCTGGTTCCTAAAAAGATCCGGGGTGTGGCTAGTGAGGGTATGCTCTGTGCTGAGGATGAACTGGGACTAGGTGAAGCCCATGAGGGGCTGATGCTCTTAGCCGATGATGCTGTGGTAGGTATGAGCCTAGCCGAACACCTTGGGGTAGCCTGTGACATTGTCTTCGATATAGATAATAAATCAATCACCCATAGGCCTGATCTATGGGGACACTATGGTATGGCCCGGGAGTTCGCTGCCGTATTCGGAAAGCCACTGAAGGACGTATTCTCCGAGGAGTGGAAAAAAAGTCTGAGGGCTCTCTACACCGAAGATAAGCCTCCTGTGACTATAACGGTGGATAAAGACTCCAGCTGTCTGGGATTCACGGGGATCTCTATGGATAAGGTGACTGTCAAACCTAGCCCCCAGTGGATGCAGGACCGGCTGATCACCTGCGGTATGCGGCCAATCAACAATATTGTGGATATTTCCAATTACGTTATGCTGGAAACAGGGATGCCCAATCATATATACGATCGGGACACTGTTAAGGGCGGAGAGATCATCGTCCGTCGCATGGGTGAGAATGGAGTTTTTGTTACCCTCGACGGTCAGGAGCGGAGTATGATCGCTTCAGACACCATGGTCTGCGATAAGGACCGTGTGTCCGGTATCGGCGGTATCATGGGTGGTCTGGACTCGTCTGTCAAGGATAGCACCAACCGAATCTTCCTGGAGGCGGCCAACTGGAGGGATTCAGAGATCCGTAAGACCAGTGTTCGTCTGGGGCTTCGAACCGACGCCTCGCAGCGCTACGAAAAGAGTCTGGATACAAATCTCTTGGAGCAGACTATCTTGAGGTTGGTTGAACTAGTCAAAGAGAGCTGTCCAGAAGCTGTCGTGGTAGGTTTTATGCAGGAAGTTGCGTTAAAACCCACTCCCGAATTAAAGATCACCTGTTCTGCTGCTAAGATCTCTCGTGTTCTGGGAACGTATGTTTCGTCAGAACGGATCGTAGAGATCCTAAAATCATTAGATTTCAAGGTAGGCGTTGACGGAGATAACCTCACGGTAGACGTCCCTAGTTATCGAGCTACTAAAGACATTGAGTTTGAAGCGGATATCATTGAAGAGATTGGACGGATTATCGGTTTTGACAATATTACGCCCGTCTCTCCGATAAATCTGGCCAAGACGACCAGGCTTTCCGAAGCCAAGCAGATGCAGAGGAAGATTCAGGATTATATGGTCTTCCATGGTCAAGCCCTAGAGGTTATGACGTATCCGATGATTGGTGAGAAACTGCTCGATCAGGCTAGCTGGCCGGTTCGAAATGAGAAGCTTACCCTCGTGAATGCCCTCGCACCAGAACTGAGCCGTATGCGGCCTAGTATGGTGCCGACCCTGTTGGAAAAGACCGCTCAGAATCAGAAGAACTTAAGCTCTTTCCGGTTCTTTGAGTTGGGCAGATCTTATGAGAGTATTGATGGAGAGGAGTACAGTAAAGACCGGTATCAGCTGGGTGTGATCTTTTTTGACAAAGGGGAATCTCCCTTTTCAGCTCTGCTGAACGTAGTGAAACCTCTGATGAGTTTTCTGAATCTGAATGCTCAGTTCGAACCTGCCAATGAGAAATATCCCAACCCTATAATGCCTAAGGAATGGCCAGGTGTTCATCCTCATGAATATCTTAACATCAGGGTGATGGGCAAAAACTGCGGAATAGTGAATACGGTTCATCCCATCATCACACGTCAGTTCAAGATCAAAGGCAACGTGGCCTTGGCAATCTTGGATATTACCGATTTCATGGATCGGGATATCAAGGATAAAACCAAGTATACTGCACCGCCAAAGTTCCCCTCTAGTAAATTCGACTGTACTGTCGTTACTGATGCCCATACTCCTGTGGGTGACATTCTGAAAGTAATGAACAAGCTTAAGGTCAAAGAGGCGGAAAGTGTGAAGATCTTGGATGTGTTCAATATGAGCGAAGAGCAGAAAGCGGTAACAGTCCGGACTATCTTCCTAGATCGTGAAAAGACGCTGACCTCAGAGGTATTAAGAGAGGCGGAGGATAACGTAGTAGCTACGCTAAAGAAGGCAGGATTTCCCCTTAAGGTGTGACTTTGTTCTATCTCTCGTTAATCAGATAAAGCGAAACTACATATGATCCCATCATAGCCGACATACGTATCACGTATGTCGGTACTGTTTAGGGGTAGTAGACCCTTCTGATAGATCGTGAAGGGGAGAGATTCACTCCCGGCATGTGTCTGCTTGAAGATATCATCAAACCCCTCAGGTCGCTGGCTCCCTGCGACGAGAACCGGGCCCGTCCAGTGATCATCCGAATCGATAAGGACCTGGAGCATGTAGGCATCTGAGAAACTGATCACAGCCCCCGCATCACTCTTGGAATCAATGACCCCTGTCGTAGCGATGATACGTGTAGATGAGATCTTCACCACGTTCATGGGAATCAGGTCGACGATCTCAGCGATAGTCTTCTTGTCAGCAGTTATCACAGCGATCTGTGGTGTCACCTCTGCAAGTAGGGCTACCAGATCGATCTCTGAGTCACCTCTCTTCTGTAGAGCGATAGCGGTGACCGTCATCTCATCAAAATCCTGGAATTTTACTCGAGAGTTATCGATCATATAGGTCGGAGTCGCACAGGAGATGAGTAGGAGTATTAGAGATACTGAGAGTATTAGTGGTCTTTTCATGCTTGTGCTTCCAGAAGAGCTTTGATCTGCTCTGCATGATCTTTTGGGGAGACTTTAGGGTAGCAGGCTAAGATAGTTCCCTCTTTATCGATCACATAGGTGATCCTTACGATACCCATAGCTACTTTCCCGAAACTCTTCTTCTCCTGCCATGCTCCATAAGCTTCGATCATCTTATGTTCAGGGTCTGATAGTAATAGGAAGGGGAGCTCGAACTTATCACGGAACCTCTGATGACTTGCTTCAGAGTCTTTACTGACTCCGAGTACGACACCACCGAGATCGGTGATCAGTTCATGGTTATCTTTGAAACCGCATGCCTCTGTTGTGCATCCGGGCGTATTATCACGGGGATAGAAATAGAGGATCACATACGATCCTGCAAAGTCAGTGAGACTGCGAGGTACTCCATCTGCGTCCGGTAGTGTGAACGGGGGTGCTTTTATTCCTTTCTCTAGCATAAAGGGGCTCCTTATCGGGTCAATCTGAGAAGAGGCTATTGAAGGTGTCAACAGCGCTCTTGTGAGCGTCTTCTTTCTTCTTACCGCTCTTAGCTATAGCTGCTAATACGAAATAATCACAGAAGTTAGCAAATTCCTTGTTCTGAACCGGTTCTGCGATATGTTCTTTGCATCCGTGAGGGGATTGTGCATCATAGAAATGACAGTGGTAGCAGATCTTGAGTGAATTTCCGCAAGAGCTGCAGAGCGTGGTCCGGTATATTTTCTTATCAGTGGGGATCTCTGTCCCGCAAAAGTAACAATTTGCCATATGAGTATTGTAATCATACTACCCGAGAATTGCAATCTTCATATTTCTAGTATATGATGTAAACCGGTTTAGAAGGTGTATATGACAGAATATAAGACAAAAGAACATAGAGTTACGATCTCAGATCTCGCCAAGGCTTCAGGATATTCTAAGACAGCAGTATCGTTTGCTTTCAATGATCCGAACAGGATCTCCAAGCGGGCATATGAGATCATCATGGAAGCTGCGACCAAGATAGGCTATGTACCTAATCCTATGGCACGTAATCTTTCACTTCAGAGACATCTTTCTATTGGATTGTTGCTTCCTCAACAGCTAGATGAGGTGATGCTCAATCCCTATATCGTAGAGATACTTCAGGGAATAGGTCTTGAGTGTGAACGTAGAGGTTATGCTCTGACTATGATCCCGTTGCTACATGGGAGTATCACCGATGCGATACGAGGTGCAGCCGTCGATGGGTTGATCACCTTAGGTATGCAGGCAGAGATGAAAGCTGTTGATCAGATCAGACTGAGAAAGATTCCCTTCGTGACGATCGATGGTTCGGTCTCAGAACAGATGCCGGGTGTGGTCATTGATGATGAGAGGGCAGCTTATGAGCAGATGCGGTTAGTACTCTCACTAGGTCATCGAAGGATCGCATTAGTCCCGATGCCTTTGGATCTAGAAGGGCAGTCATCTGTCCACCGTGATATAACTGGTATGAGAATGAATGGCTACAAGGCTGCACTTGCAGAGATCGGCCTTGCAATAGATAGTTCACAGATTCGATGCTACTGTGCAGAGTGTACCCGAGAAGAGGGTGCTAAAGTGATCAGAAAGCTGCAGAGTGATAACTTCCAACCAACTGTGGTCATCTGTATGAGTGATATCACCGCTATCGGCTGTATGATGGAACTCAGGAGCCTTGGTATTGTTATTCCTGATACAGTATCTGTCGTGGGTTTTGATGGCATCGATGCAGGCGAGATCGTAGAACCACCTCTTACTACAGTGAGTCAGTCTGGAAAAGAGAAGGGGAAGGCCTCTGCCGGGATGCTTTTCTCATTAATCAAAGACAACTCGGTAGAGGATTACCGGATCACTTTACCTCATTTCATCATCAGAAGAGGTTCTCTATGCAAAAGAATACCCTAGGCTGGATAGATTCTCTCTATTCTGAGGTCAATCCTGATTTTATCTCGAACCCATACCCTATTGAAGGGGCCCGCTATCCGATGGTCTGGGATGAGTCTTCCTGGGATCATTCGTTCTATGAGCTATATCGTGAACTTGGAGCGTTGAGAAAGAGTTATCGCAAGGTTCACCGCAGAGGCTGCGGTGGTCACGGTGATCAATAGATCAGAAGAGCCTACTATGATCGAGATCCCAACCTTAGCCTTGGGGGTAAGCACCTACAGGACTGCTCTCGGTAGTGCGGAGTGTGTTCTTTCAGATCAACTGCTACAGGTATCCTTAGAACCAAGAAGATCCGTCGTCTTGGTCTGTGATTGTAGTAAGTAGTCTCAGAAACTCAGTCTTCGGCCAAACTCGATCATCTGCTGTTCATCATCATAGGACTCTTTCTTCAAAGGAGGAGTCTTCCCATCTCTCTTGAATCTCGGGATCACATGAATATGGAGATGCGGGACCTCTTGTCCTGAAGCTGGTCTGTTGTTGATCATGATATTGAACCCGTCAATACCAAGAACCTCTTCCATCTTCGCAGCTACGGTCTTCGCGACTTTCATATAATGTGAGAGCTCATCATCTGGACAATCTGTGATCGTCACGTACTCTGCTTTGGCAATGACTAATGCATGGCCTTTGTTTATTGGAGAGATGTCAAGGATGACGATACATCTATCATCTTCATGGATCTTCACAGAGGGTATCTCGCCATCAATGATCTTGGTAAATACTGTTGCCATATATGGTCCTCATAGTTCATTTCGATATAAGGATGATCATATCATTGAAATGAGTTATCCGTAAAGTTCGACTAGATAGAAAAGAGAGAGAAATACTATATGATCTTGGTGATTTTTCTCTGTTTTGTAGGGGTAAGATTCATTACTTTTTCATATATTCCTCATAAGATAAGAAAAACGCAAATATTTAGTACAAAAGGGATTGAAAAAAAGGATGAACTATACTAAAATCCTCACCCGATACCCTTTTTATTGGGTTGTAGGATTTGTTGTTCATATCCTACGGAAATAGGTTGTATGGCCCCTTCCAAAAGTACTATTCAGATGAACAGTATCAGCGTTGACCTCAATACGGTAATTTTGTACTTTGTTGTTGGAAAATGAGAAGGACCATGTAGGTAGTGAACGAAATTTTTATTATTCAGTAGAATGAGAGGAAAACATATGGCAGAATTAACTAATATGAGAAACATTGGTATCAGTGCACATATCGACTCAGGAAAGACTACTCTTTCAGAGCGAATTTTGTACTATTGCAACAGAATCCATTCGATCCATGAGGTTCGTGGTAAAGATGGTGTTGGTGCGACAATGGATTCTATGGAACTAGAGAAGGAACGTGGAATCACTATTGCTTCAGCAGCAACGAACGTTACCTGGAAAGGTGTTGATATCAACATCATCGATACACCGGGACACGTTGACTTCACTATTGAAGTAGAACGATCTTTACGTGTATTAGACGGAGCGATACTTGTCCTCTGTTCTGTTGGTGGTGTTCAATCACAGTCAATCACTGTAGATCGACAGATGAAACGATACAGTGTACCTCGTGTTGCCTTCATCAATAAGTGCGACCGTACAGGTGCTGACCCCTACAAAGTAACAACACAGCTGAGAGAGAAGCTCGGACACAATGCTGTCATGATGCAGATCCCTATCGGCCTTGAAGATAAACTTGAAGGTATCGTTGACCTCGTAACTATGCAAGCTGTCTATTATGATGGTCCTTCTGGTGATGATGTACGATATGAAGAGATCCCAGCTGAGTTGCAAGATGAAGCAGAAGATAAAAGAGAAGTGATGCTTGATGCTATCTCAATGTTCTCTGATGAACTGATGGAAGCTATGCTTGAAGGTGAAATCACAGAAGAGATGGTCCATGAAGCTATCCGAGTCGGAACGATATCTCTTGACTTGACTCCTGTTTACATGGGTTCTGCCTATAAGAACAAAGGTGTTCAGTCCCTCATGAATGCAGTCCTGAAATATCTTCCGAACCCATCCGAGGTCGAGAACATCGCGTTGGATCTTGATGATAATGAGGTTGAAGTTCAAGTTGCTGCCGGAGATGACAAGAAGACTGTTGCTCTTGCATTCAAGCTTGAGGATGGACAGTATGGTCAGTTGACCTATATCAGAATATATCAGGGTAGGATCAAGAAGGGTGATGAGCTCTACAATACCCGTTCACGAAAGAAGTTCAAGGTTGGTCGTCTGATCAAGATGCATGCAAGTAGCATGGAAGATATCCTTGAAGCTGGTAGTGGTGATATCGCAGCTCTCTTTGGTGTAGAATGTGCTTCAGGTGATACGTTCTGTCATCCAAGTCTCAACTACTCGATGACTAGTATGTTCGTACCGAATCCGGTAATCACATTAGCTATCACCCCAATCGATAAGAAGTCTGCAGATAATATGGCTAAGGCTCTTAACCGATTCACCAAAGAAGACCCAACATTCCGAACTTATGTAGATCCTGAATCAAATCAGACTATCGTTCAGGGAATGGGAGAACTTCACCTCGAAGTTTATATCGAACGAATGAAGAGAGAGTATCAAGCTGAAGTCGAGACTGGAAAACCTCAGGTAGCTTACCGAGAGGCGATCAGTAGACGAGCTGACTTCAACTATACCCATAAGAAACAGACTGGTGGTTCCGGGCAGTATGCTCGAGTAGCAGGATTCATCGAACCGCATGATGAAGAAAACTACGAATTCGTCAATAAGATCAAGGGTGGATCTATTCCTAACGATTATATCCAATCTTGTGATAAAGGATTCCAGAGTGCGATGGTCAAGGGTACCCTTATTGGTTTCCCAATCGTTAATGTTCGCGGAACTATCAACGATGGTCAGTCCCATGCAGTAGACTCTTCAGACCAGGCTTTCCAGACTGCATCATTAAATGCTTTCCGAGAAGCATATACTCGAGCGAAACCAATCATCCTCGAACCTATTATGAAAGTAAGTGTTGAAGGACCTACAGAGTTCCAGGGAAATATCTTCGCAAGTATCAACCAGAGACGTGGTATCATCGTAAGTTCTGCTGAAGATGGTAGCTTCTGTACTGTTGAAGCCGATGTTCCATTAAGTGAGATGTTCGGGTACTCTACTATTCTTCGATCCCTTTCACAGGGAAAGGCTGAATACACCATGGAAGTCAACAAATATGGTAAAGTTCCTCAGTCTGTATCTGAAGAGCTGAAGAAAGCATACGAAGAGAAACGAAAAGCGGAATCTTCTAAGAAATAATCTGTATACCTGATGACTCCGGTATGATTGCTGGGGTTTTTCGTACAGTAGTATTAGAAGGTATGGTACAATAAGTAAAGAATAGAGCTGGAGGATTATCCTATATGGTTAGAGCTGAATTGAATAAAAGAAGTCCATTACGTGTATTCGAGAAATCCATACATGGTGGATTAGGAAAAGGAAATATTGGTGTCATCGCTTCAAGACATGGAATCGGAAAGACCGCTTGTCTAGTACATATGGCTACAGATAAATTATTTAGAGATGAGCATGTGATTCATATCTCATTCTCACAGAATGTGAATCATGTCATCGCATGGTATGAAGATATCTTCAAAGAGATCTCAACAAAACGAGAACTTGATGCTGCTATGGATGTTCATGACAAGATCATCAAGAATCGTGTGATCATGAACTTCAGTCAAGAGAATATCTCCGTTGAGCAGATCATTCGATCACTCAAGACTATGATCGAAGATGGTGGTTTCAAAGCTGATTCGATCTTCTTTGATGGCTACAAGATGACTACAGTTGAACATGATGCGGTAGAAAGACTCAAGAAATTCGCTACAGATTCGAACGTAGAACTCTGGTTCAGTGTTTCTCCTGTCGTTGAAGGCGTTGATTTCGATGAATATGGTGTTCCTGAGACTCTCTCGAATATCAAAGATGTAGTAGATGTACTCATCGGTATGAAGTATGACGGCGAAGAGGTTGTCATGACTGTGGTAAAAGATCATGGTGACAGTGATCCTGCACAGATGGCGATCAAGTTAGATCCTAAGACTATGCTAATTTCACGATTATAAGTTAGACAGGGCTGAAAAGCCTATTATTATAGAGAGACCGTTGAGCTGCTTTTAAGTGGTTTGGCGGTTTTTTTTATACCCACATCTCTTGGGGTTCATCAGAAAGAAGAACTACTGCATGTGCTTCGATGCTCTTGAGAGCTCCGACGGGTCCAAGTCCTTCAGCACTCTTCGCTTTGACTGAGACTGAATCACTGTTCATATCAAGTGCTTCTGCGATAGAGTTTTTAATAGCTGGGATGAACTTAGCAAGACGAGGAGATTCCAGTATGACGGTAGCGTCGATATTACCGACGACTAGACGACTTTTCTGGATCTTCTCATAGGTCAGACATAAGAGTCTCATACCATCTGCATCTTTCCAGGTGTCATCAGATGGCGGGAAGTGAGTCCCAATGTCACCGAGTGTTGCAGCTCCGAGCAGAGCATCGATTATCGCATGGAGTAGTACATCCCCATCTGAATGACCATCTTCACCTAGCTCTGATGTATTGATCTCGATACCTCCGAGCATGAGTGGTCTCTGTGGTACGAGACGGTGTGAGTCCCAGCCGTGTCCGATTCTCATAGGTGCTCCTTCACATCGGTCCTATAGGTGATCTTTACATTATCTGAATCTCCGGGAACCACCGCTACGATGCCCCCATGATCTGTGAAGATTTCTGTATCATCGATGTATTGCTTATTGTGCGATAGTGCAGCTCTGTGTGCTGCGAGGATCTGTGCAAAGATGAAGACCTGAGGGGTCTGGATCTCTACGATCCGTTCTCTCTTGTGATGAGACGTGATGATGCCCTTATTATCAATATCCTTCAACGCATTGCGTGAGAGCAGTCCTGGGGCCGCTCCACCGATCTTCAGAGCCTGTTTGTAGGTCAAATCTATCAATTCAGAAGTTATCCATGGGCGTGCACCATCATGGATGATCACCATCTGAGGTGCATATGCATCGAGTGTTTCGAGCCCGAGCCTGACTGAATCCTGTCGTGTCTCCCCTCCTGTTATAGGCAGGATGACACATGACTTTTCATACTGTTGTGAGAGTGCTGCGATATGGTCGATCATCAGTTGATCGCCTTCGGGGTGAGTGATGATGATAAGTTTGATGTATGAGAGAGAGATGCACTGGGATACACATCTATGCAAAGAACTCATACCGTCTATAGATATGAGTTCTTTTTTCTGTTGTGATAGTGCTGTGTTAAATCTTGTGCTTAAACCAGCAGCAGTTATCAATGCAGCTGCCTGCATGGATTACTCTGCTTCTAACCGCATGAAGACCATCTTCTCGACTTCTTTCTTTGGTTTCTCAAGAGAGAAGGAGATCTCATCAATCAGGATCTTCATCGCACTATCAAAGAGTTTTCTCTCCTGAACAGGAAGTTCTTTGATCTTGCTTCTATGGTATAGTGTTTGAACAACATGAGCGATAGATGTCACGGTACCTTCCTTGAGGAGGTCTAGATTCATCTGGTATCGCATCTTCCAATCGATAGTTACCGGCTCATAAGTGCTTGTGATAGTCTCAAGAGCAGCCTTCGCTTCTTTCGGTTTTACTATAGCGCGAATCCCCAGCTCATAAGCTTTATCAACGGGAATCATAACTGTCATGTCTGAGATATCAAGATAGATGATGTAATAGAGAATCTCTTTATTCTTAAATGCCTTACTTTGGATATCTTGGACTAGACCAACCCCTTGAAGAGGGTAGACAACATGCTCTTCGATAGAGAATTGTCTTTCGGCCGGTGGCTTGGTTTTTTTTTCTGCAGAATTCATGTGAATACTATACTCAATATTGTCAGTATAGTCAAAGGGTTCCGATTGTCGTATACTAAGTATAATATGAAAAAACTACGCCATGCAGGGATTCTATTCCATCCAACTTCATTACCAAACCGCCATGGTATAGGTGATCTAGGTAGAGAAGCATATATATTCGTCGATTTTCTTGTGACCTCTGGTGCCAAATTATGGCAGATACTACCTTTAGGCCCTACCGGGTATGGCAACTCACCATATTCTGCACGTTCTTCCTTTGCAGGGAATGAGTTACTTATCAGTCTTGATAACCTTCTCGAGATGGGATTACTGTCTGAGAAACTCGTAACGAACCATCCTGAATTTGATGAAGAGACTGTAGAATATGATAGGGTCTATAGCTGGAAGATGAGACTACTCAAGAGGGCTGCAGCAGAGTTCATGAGTAGTGCTGATACTGAGCAAAAGAAATCCTATGAAAAGTTCTGTAGCAAACAAGTTAGCTGGCTTGAGGATTATGCTCTTTTCATGAGTATCTATGAAGAATATCAGGATTCAAGATGGCATAGCATCTGGGATGCTGATATCGGATATAGAGAACCGAAGGCTATGGCTCGCTGGACTGAGAAGAAATCCGATGAGATAGTCATCTGGAAGACTCTCCAGTACCTATTCTTCCTACAATGGCAGGCACTTCGAACCTATACGAATGAGCAGGGAATCCAGCTCGTAGGTGACATACCGATCTTTGTAGCTTCAGATAGTGTCGATACTTGGTCGAACCTTCATCTATTCAAGACTGATGAAAAACGGCAGTTCTCTGCAATATCAGGTGTCCCCCCAGACTTCTTCAGTGCTACTGGACAGTTATGGGGTACCCCCGTATATAACTGGGATGTGAATGAGAAAGAGGGATTCTCCTGGTGGCTGAGTCGGATCGATGCCGCCTTGGATCTCACTGATATCATCAGGATCGACCACTTCAGAGGGTTCTCCGCCTATTGGGAAGTCCCTGCAGGTGAGACAACAGCGATCAATGGAAGCTGGGTGAAAGCTCCAGGGAAAGAGCTCTTCAAAGCGATCCGTGCACACCGTGGAGATATCCCGATCATAGCTGAGGACCTCGGAGTCATGACACCCGAGGTAGAGGAGCTCAGAGACAGTTATGGACTACCAGGGATGAAGGTCTTCCAGTTCGCATTTGATTATCTCGGACCGGGGAAACTTGATCCTGATAATGATTTCCTTCCGCATAACTTCCCGTACAACTGTGTTGCTTATACTGGGACTCATGATAATGATACGACTGTTGGCTGGTATCAATCCCTTCCTGATGAATATCGAGATCTTGTAAGAAAGTATCTTGCAAGAGGTGATGAAGATATTGCCTGGTCCATGATCAGGGTGCTGCTGAGTTCAGCGGCAAAATATGTCGTGATCCCGATGCAGGATCTCCTGAATCTTGATGGTACTGCCAGGATGAATACTCCTGCGACCGCAGGACCTCATAATTGGAGTTGGAGACTCAAAGCTGGGGCTCTTAGGGATTTTATTGCTAGCAGGTTCAGTGATATGGTGAATATCTATGGGCGTGGTGAGAAAGAAGAGTAACGAATCAGTATGATTTCGTTACTGAATCAGTATGATTGAGACCCATATATTTGAAGGGGTGGATGTTCAATAGATTTGGATACCACCCAGAGACCTGTTCAGCATCAATGAAATTAACAGATACCCCATGAGCAATAGGGATGACCACTGCAGTATCAAGCAGTTGTTGTTCTGCCTGTTTGAAGACCTCATAACGTTTAGCATCAGTATTCTGATTTAGGGCATCCTCTATAAGCTGATCATAATCAGGATTATGGTATCTGCTCGGATTGAATCCACTGTTCGAAGTCCAAAGGCTCAAGAAACTATAGGGGTCATAAAAATCTCCGATCCAAGTGATATAGGCCATCGCATAGGGAGAATCTTCAGGATTCTCAATATAGAGAGAGAAGGGGATGACATCTATGATGATCATCATACCAAGTTCTTCACTCCAAATATCGGTGATGATATCGGTCATTTTCTCCAATTTTGCATTGGGGTAGATTGCGATGTTCATCGTGGGGAGTCCTTCACCGTTAGGATATCCTACCTTCTTGAGGATCGCTAATGCCTCTTCAGTGTTCTTCTCCTCAAAACCAGAAGTCCCATGATATTTGATATCTTGAGGTACTAACGTATCGGTGGTATAGATGGAAGCTGACTCCTCTCTGACAGTATCCCAGGGGATCATCAGAGCTAAAGCTCTTCGGACCTCAGGGTCTGCAAAGGGTCCTTCAGTAGCAGAGAAATAGAAGAAACTCGTTGAATACTCCGGGAAGACAGTCACGTCTTCTTGATTAAGTAACATCGGTATGGGGAGATATGTCTCAGACCAGTGGACGAGTCCTTCGGAGAACTCTGAGAGTAGAGCTATTGATGTCTCTTTGAATTCTATCCTCAAGGTCTCCAGTTTGATTGAAGCCCTATCCCAATAATAGGGATTCTGTTCTAACAGGATCTCCTTGTCATTCATCTCTTTGATCCTGAATGCTCCACTACTGACGAAGGTGTCAGAGCTTAGGATCCTTTGATTCTTCAGGTTAGCCGGATGCATGGCTGCAAACGAATGGTGACAGAGAATATCGAGTAGGTAGGGGGATGGTGCATTGAGGTCCAAAGTGAGGGTCTGTAGGTCTATGAGTCTGATCCCGACATGTTCAGGATTCGTATCTTTTCCAGTTCTATAGTCTTTGACCCCTTTTACCATATCGAGAAGGTTGGAGAGATCTCCTGGGGTATTAGGATCGATCAGGTTCATCCATGAGTCACGGTAGGTCTTCGCTGTGATCTTATCTCCATTGCTGAAGCGTGCATCAGCTCTGATCTTGACCGTCCACTGTAGCTTGTCATCTGATTGGATGATCGAAGCTGCGGTTCCTGGAGCTGGAGAGAGGGTCACGGGATTGTAACTGACGATTCCCTCTGCGATAGCCGTGAATAGTTGGGCTGAATTGATGTTCGTTGATTTATGGATATTGAAGGAGAGAGGTTCCTCATTCATATCAAAAGCGACAACGAGCTCTTTTGCATCTATCAAAGCATATGCGTCAGTACTCTTCTGAGGTATATACGCTGATAACGGGTTAGCTATGCATAAAAGAACTAGCAAGGTGATCAACCTGTGCAAATTTCTCATCAAAACGGCTCCTTGTCTGAGAAGTATATGCTATTTTCTCTATTGTTGGAAGAGAGAAATGTTGTTTGACTTGGTGTTTGACTTGGAGAACTATTTCACAGTAGGATAACGAAGGAGTTGAATATGAAGTACAAACTTGAGACGATCCCCGTATGGGATGCGATGTATGAAGATACCGAATGTCCTTTCTGTTCTCTGATGGAAAAAGCAGAACGACGTTATATCGACTTCTATCTTGGGAGTTCTGTCATGAATCCGGAGACACGGGTAAAGGTGAATACGGTAGGTTTCTGTCCTGCCCACTATTCAGCATTAGCTAAAGAACCCAAACCACAGGGCTTGGCCTTGATCTCCCATACACATCTTCTTGAGACACAAAGAGCATTGCAACCACTTCAGGATTCCCTGAAAAGTATCAAGAAGGGTAAGAAGGCTAAGAAGATAACAGATCAGATACGAGAAGTCCTAAAACAGAGAGAATCAGGATGCCTCATCTGTGAGAGTATGGAGATGACTCTATTACGATATGCCTATACGTATGTATTCCTTTGGGGTTCTGAGCCTGAGTTCAAAGAAGCAGTAGAGAAGTCAAAAGGGATCTGCCTGCATCATTATCCTGTCGTCCTTGATATAACGACTCAGGCGTTAGAGGGCAAGCAGCAGCAGGAGTTCTTAAGGAGTATATCCACATCTATGGATAGATGGCTCTCCCAAACAGCTGAAGATGTTCATTGGATGACTCAGATGTATAAATCAGAGAATCGTGATAAGGATTGGAGAGGCACTCAAGATGCTCACAGACGTGCGATAAACAGAGAGAACGGCTGTGTGAGATTCATCAAGAAAGAGAGCTGATCGCCTCGAGTAGGAATGCTGAGCACTCATTGATCTTATCTGCATGTTCACTCATATTTTCTGACACCTCGGCTAGAGCTTTACGAATGTCCTGATGATTGAATCTGATCCCATGTAGCGAACTCATCATGGCTTCTACCATATCTGGTACGAGAGAATCTGAATAGATATGGACCTCTTCTATCTTCCCGTGTTTGGTATCAAAATGAAAACTCATCTTTCCCCAAGCGAAACGATGGGAGATCTCATACTCGAACTCAGGAGTCTTCCCGAATCTCCATTCCCAATCTTTCATCTTCTCATAGTAGGAGGTAAGATGGGGGATCTCGGTGATCGTCTCATAGGAGAGTTCCTCGATCTCACATCTCTGTCCATAGGTCTTGAAGAACTCCTCGATGATCTGAGGCATAAGCACTTCATGGGTTATATCAGGTTTATATTCGATAAGGTTCGTCACTCGTGATTTAACAGATTTGATACCTTTTGCTTTCAGCTTGTCTTTATCAGGGGTAAGATATTCGCCTAATCGAGTCATATCAGCATTGATGAGCATAGTCCCATGATGAAATGCTCGATCCTTGGAGAGTTTGAAGGCACTTCCAGAGAACTTTCTCTCATCGACGATCAGGTCGTTCCTTCCTGACGCTGTCGCGTCAATACCGAGGTTCTTCAAGGCATTGATGATGATACTGTTGTTACGTTCTTTACTGTATTCAGCTCTGCTAGACATGAAGGTGAAGTTCGTGTTCCCTAGATCCTGGTATACTGCACCACCACCACTCTGACGTCTTGCGAGTTTTACCCCATCAAATTCCATCTGATCAAGATTACACTCCTGCCAAGGGTTCTGGTAGCGACCGATCACGACCGTTGGGCTATTTCTCCAGAGAAATAGTACGTTCTGAGAAGGATCCATATCATGATAGAGCCAATCCTCTGTAGCTAGATTCAGCCAAGGGTCAAACTCTTTTGCAAAGAACACTTTCACAGAACTCATATCTTCCTCTCCAAATAACTCATGTTTAATCCCATCATAGTTAGACAGGAAAAAAAAAGCAACAACACCGGACCCTGTGCTATTGCTCTAAGATATGAAAGTGATTTTTTCTTATAGGCAGTAGTGAAGTATGATAGAACCACCATAATTAATTGAGGGTTGACTATTAGGAAATGATTCATCAGGGTCAGAATCTATTGAATACACCATCTCTCCAGTGAGCTTGCTAAAATTCAATGTGAGTTCTCCCGATATGGAGAGGGTATCAGAGGCCTAACTATTGTAGACGAATAGCTGATCCAGCTCAGATTCAGGGGCAAACATACTGGTCTGATGGCTTTGATCTTTCAACCAGTTTGATACCATCCGTTTATTCACCCCTGTCTGCTCACAGAACTCATACAGTGCCATCCCCCTATTGTCTAGGCTTCGAGTACTGCTAATGGTTCAGTACGTATGTTGTTTCTTCTTTCCCATAAGTTGTCTCCTATGGGGTTCTTCATGACGCTTACGAAAAAGTAGGGAGGTTACCGTACACTTGGAGGTATACCATCCCAATACAAATAAAAAGAAGGAGTATGATTATGAGTATTCCAATGGTTGAACTAGAATGGGAGAATAACGATCACCCCAATGTTGTATTGTCCTGTATGTGGGGAACCGGTTGTCTGATTTTCTTTCTGGAATGACTGATAAGAACAAACGATTTCCTTTCCTGAATCGTGTGTCATAGATAAAGCCTTATTACGTCGCAGGATGAATATATACATGAGAATATTTTGCAAAAAGATCTAAATAATGACCCTTAGTGGGTATTATTCATTGTTTTCTTTGAATTCCTCATTTTGGATCGTGCCAAAGTTCGGAGGATTTGACACACATAATCTTGTTTTATGCTAAAGGTGCTGTAATAATGACGGCAGTAGTAATAATAATAATACGGTATGGAACGTTTTTAGGAAAAAATATAGTCATCTGATAGCAAGGACAATTTTGTATCCTAATAACAGCTTTGGGGGAATTTCACAAAAGAGGTATACAATGAAAAGGCTTGTGTTGTGTTTGGGTTTATTGATTATCTGTTGTCCATTGATGCTAGTATCAGCAAACATCTTGGAAATTGCAGAAACAGGAACCATTGCAGAAATCCAACAGGCCATCAAAGCTGGCGCCGATGTGAATGCAAAGGGATAATGATGGATATACCGCGCTCATGTTGGCTGCTGCTTATACCACCAATACCGAAGTCTTCTTAGCTCTACTTAGATCGGGAGCGAACGGATCTATAAAAAATGCTTTTGGTTACACAGCTTTTGATTATGCGAAAAAGAACTCAGCACTATTGGGATCTACTGCTTATTGGGAATTAAATGAGGCTCGGTTCCTGTGATCTTATACCGACAGAGCCAGGCTACAAATACATAGAACCTACAGATCTTAGAATAAATTGCTTCTCTAGGTGCTTAGAATAGCGGTTTTCTTGCAGCCATGGTTTTTATGAGTCTGTCACCAATTCCTCTGTATTTTTACAGGGAATCTAGGTTATAGATAATTATTGAAAAAGAATAATCAAAAGCTCCATATATATAAGTGTCTATGGACTTTCTTATAGTGGATCTCTATTGCCAAACAACTGTTCGTACAACTTCTCGAAGGAATCAATTTCATTTTCAGTGAGTTGAGCAAATTCATTCTCTTTAGCTCTCTTAGATAATCCCTTCCCATTTTGTGAAAGAAAACTATAAAGCAGGTAGACGATCCTGTCAGGCATCTCAATGGTCTCTTGCACGGTAACTCGGAACTGATCATACTTCACAAGGAATTGCGCCTCTTCAGGTAGATCATGCTCAATTGTATCCTCTACACAACGATAGAGGAATTCAGCATACGGTGTAGCATCAAAATAACGATAATAATCAATTGTTGAGTTCAGCACCTGTACGTTATGATCCTTTGTAGGTTCCCATTTGATAAAAGGAAGAATGCTATGTGAGTAGTCTCTTAACACAGAGCCATACTCCATTACAACTTTTAGCATCGAACTCGATATGGGAAATATCATACCTGGAGGATTATATCCGTTTTCTGTCAGTACATGATGGATGAGATAACGATGAATTCGGCCGTTCCCATCTGAAAACGGATGAATATTAACAAACCCGAAAGCGATTGCAGCTGCAGCGGAGACTGGGTCAATTTCGTCTTTTATTCTCTTATTATAGGCAATCACTCCCTTGATCAAAGAGTCAATATCATCACTTTTGGCACTAATATGTTCCACAAGAGGCATCCCGGTATCTCTTTCATGTTCACCTATAAAACCTTCGGCCTCTCTAAATCCTATCTTCACAAAGCGACTATTACCGATTACTATGCGCTGAAGACGGATAAGTTCATCACTGCTTATGGGGTTTTTCCCAGCCTCTCGTATCGCATTGCCCCATCGCTCAATTCTTTCATGAGAAGGAGCCTCTTTTTCTATAGTAAAACTCGCTCTTGAGTCTTTGAGTAGAAGGAATGCTGCTGCACGAGTTACAATATCTTTTGGAATCTTTAAAGAAACTTGAAGAGCCTTCTCTTTAAGATTCATCGAAATATATGCATCTATTGTTTCAGTTTTTTTTATGAGAGGACAAAATTCAGGTGTTCCTGGAAGATTGTTTACCACTCGATGCCTTTGAGAATTCTCACCTTGTACAGCAAACTGCTGTAGAGGGTTAAGAACATCAACAT